>JBJOIE010000001.1:0-9764 GCA_046047295.1 Actinomycetota bacterium
AGCCAAGTGAATCGTGCATCCAGCCCATGTTCCACTTGAACCCAAAGCCCAGTCCGCCCAGGTACGTAGGTGCCGTCACGCCTGGCCAGGCGGTGGACTCCTCGGCAATGGTGATTGCCCCCGGAACGCGCCGATACACGGTGGCATTCATCTCTTGCAGAAACCGAACCGCATCAAGATTCTCCCTGCCACCGAATTGATTGGGGCTCCACTGGCCATCCTCACGCGAGTAGTCGAGATAGAGCATGGATGCAACGGCGTCGACTCGAAGCCCATCCACGTGAAACTCCTCCAGCCAATAGACCGCATTTGCCACGAGGAAGTTGCGCACCTCTGTTCGCCCAAAATCGAAAATGTAAGTGCCCCAGTCTGGATGCTCGCCACGGCGCGGATCGGCGTGCTCATAAAGATGGGTGCCATCGAATTTCGCAAGCGCCCACGCGTCCTTGGGGAAGTGCGCTGGGACCCAGTCGATGATCACCCCGATTCCCGCTTGATGCAGTGAATCGACCAGATATCGGAAATCATCTGGACTACCGAAGCGGGCCGACGGGGCAAAGTAACTCGTCACTTGGTATCCCCAGGACGGCTCATACGGGTGTTCGGCAACGGGCAGAAATTCCACGTGAGTGAATCCTGCAGAGCGCACGTACTCCACGAGTTCCACGGCAAGTTGTCGGTAGCTCAGCCCCGGACGCCAGGAGCCCAGATGCACTTCATACGTACTCATTGGGCCTGTATGCGGATCTGATTCCATTCTTTGACGCATCCATGCATCGTCATTCCAGGCGTAGTTGCTCTCGAAAACCACAGATGCGGTGGCCGGGGGAATCTCCGTTGCCTGGGCGCATGGGTCGGCTTTTTCACGCCAGACGCCATCTCGCCCGAGGATCTGAAATTTGTAGCGGGCACCGGGGCGCACCTGTGGAATGAACAGTTCCCATATTCCGGTGGCACCCAGGCTGCGCATGGGATGGCCAGCGCCATTCCAGAAGTTGAAATCACCAGCTACTCGGACGCCGTGTGCATTAGGTGCCCACACGGCAAAGGAAGTCCCCAAAACTTCACCGAATGACGTGGAATAGCGCTGAATGTGTGCGCCGAGTCGTTTCCATAGCTCTTCGTGACGACCCTCTCCAAGAAGATGAAGGTCTACATCGCCCAACGTTGGGAGAAAGCGATATGCATCATCAGAGGGCACGACATCAGATTCGTACTGCACATCGATGCGATAATCGGGAACCTCGGTTCCAGAAATGCTGGCTAACCACACTCCATGGGCCTCATGCATCATCGGAACGCGTTCAGATTCCAGCACCAGAGTGACTGAGCGAGCACCTGGACGCAGCGTGCGGATGGTGATGGCATCCTCGTGTGGATGTGCGCCGAGAATTGAATGCGGATTGTGATGCGCCCCTTGAGCTAAGCGTTCAAGTTCACGATGCGAAACGGGTGCGTGATTCGGCATTTCATTCCCCGCCATGATGCGGGTTCACAATTTCAGCGATATGCGCCACGTTCTCCCACGGATTGAGTCGAACATAGGTTTCTCGATGCCAGGTCCACGTTGAATTCGTTACGTGATCGCGAGCAATAAAGGCCTCATTGGGATCGATACCCCATGCGGATGTATCCCAGTACACCATCGCCGAATGCTCGTGATGTGGATCAAGGAGGCACACAACCGCCACGATGTTGGGCCCTACGCGTTTCGAATACGCAATCACTGAGTCATTCGATGTTGGATGGAAGCGTAGGGAACGCAAGTCCTGCAAGGCAGGCTGTTCCCTGCGAATCCTGTTCAACAACGTGAGAAATGGCTCCAAGGTGCGCCCCTGTACTCGGGCGCGTTGCCAATCACGGGGACGCAACTGGAACTTCTCCGAGTCGAGGTACTCCTCACTTCCCGGGCGCAATGCAACGTGCTCATAGAGCTCGTAGCCGCTGTAAATGCCGTAGGTGGGTGAGAGCGTTGCTGCAAGGACGGCGCGGATAGCGAATGCAGCTGGGCCGCCATACTGGAGAAACTCGTGCAAGATATCGGGCGTATTGGCAAAGAAGTTGGGGCGCATATAGGCAGAGGCTGGCCCTGCAAGTTCGGTGAGGTACTCCTCGAGTTCGTGCTTGGCCGTGCGCCACGTGAAGTATGTGTAACTCTGCTGGAAGCCCACTTCGGCTAACGCTCTCATCATGGGAGGCCGGGTGAATGCCTCGGCGAGGAAGAGCACATCGGGGTCGGTGCCATTGATGGCGCTGATCAACCGGTCCCAGAGCCACAGCGGCTTGGTGTGCGGGTTGTCCACCCGAAAAATGCGGACACCGAGTGTGACCCAGTACCGAACGATCCGTTCGATCTCGGCATAGAGGCCCTCGGGATCGTTGTCAAAGTTGAGCGGGAAGATGTCTTGGTACTTCTTTGGCGGATTTTCTGCGTAAGCGATCGTGCCATCTGCGCGTGTGGTGAACCATTCAGGATGCGATGAAACCCAAGGGTGATCTGGTGATGCCTGCAGGGCGAGGTCGAGAGCGATTTCGAGTCCATGATCAGCGGCGGCTGTGAGGAACGCCTGGAAATCTTTCACGGTCCCCAAATCTGGGTGAATGGCATCGTGGCCACCCTCAGCAGATCCGATGGCCCAGGGTGATCCAGGGTCAGTGGGTGCTGCAGTGAGATTGTTGTTCGGCCCTTTGCGGTGCGTGTGCCCAATGGGATGTATCGGTGGCAGGTACACCACATCAAAACCCATGGCAGCAATGTCACCGAGTCGATGTGCCGCGGTGCGAAAGGTTCCTGAGGTGCTTCCCGATGCCCCTTCGCTGCGGGGAAAGAACTCGTACCAAGAGCCGACGAGCGCGCGACGCCGCTGCACGAGCAAAGGCCAGGGGCCGGAGGTGGATTGCGCACCGCGCATCGGGTGGTCTGCCAGCACCCGTGAAACGGACGGATCAAGCGCGGCAGCAAGTCGCACCGTCGGCGGCAATGCACGCGTCTCCATGGTGGTGGCTGCTGTTGTCAAGGAGGCAGCCTTATCCCTAGTGAGGGTCTTGGCATGTGCGTTCAGGAGTGCTGCACCCTCGATGAGCTCAAGTTCGACATCAACACCCGCAGGGATCTTGACACTGGCGCGCCTGACCCAGGTGGCCCAGGGCGCATCCCAAGCAACGATTTCAAAGGTCCACAGGCCGAGAGAATCCGGCACCACTGTTCCCAGCCAATAATCGGAGTGGGCATCAGCCGGCTCCATAGGAGAAAGGGAAGCAACGGTGCCGTCTGGGGCCGTAAGGCGAAGCTCAACGCCAAGGCAATCGTGGCCCTCCCGGAAGACTCGGGCCCGCACCGGGATGTACTCACCCACCACGCCGGCAGCTGGGCGCTGGCCGCATTCCACGGCGGGCCACACATCCAGGATCGGGAAACGACCGGTCAGGCCATTGCCGCGCGGATCGGGAGACACCGAGACTTCCCTGCGTGGACTCTTCACGTGGCTTTCCCCCGCATGTGATTAGCGTATTGGGTCGGGTGTGGCGTGTGTGAACTTCAGCTATTTCCATGGTGTTACCTGCAATTCATGTAAATCCATTACACGATGAATAGCGGGTGACGCAGGGGGAGTCCACACCACTTGACCACTACGGTTAAGCCGTGAAAGCAATTCGCCGAATTACCGTTCGCACCATTCTGCCTGAGCGCCTTGCGGCCCTTGAAGATTTGGCCTTGAACCTGCAGTGGTCCTGGAATCCGGGCACGCGGGACCTATTTGCGGCGATAGATACTGAACTCTGGGAGCAGGTAGGCCATGATCCAGTGCGCCTTCTGGGCGAGGTTTCGGCCGAACGGTTGGCGCAACTCAGCGCCGATGAGGGCTTCGTGCAGTGGGTGGACCATGCGAGTAGCTCGCTGAATGAATATTTGGCGAGTGATCGCTGGTATCAGCACATCGATTCAGCTCCATGTACTGGGATCGCGTACTTCTCCCCTGAGTTCGGTATCACGGGTGTGTTGCCGCAGTACTCGGGCGGTCTTGGCATCCTGGCCGGAGATCATCTCAAGAGCGCGAGTGACCTTGGGGTGCCGATCATCGGTCTGGGTCTGTTCTACCGAAGTGGCTATTTCCGCCAGAGTCTGTCTCGCGATGGCTGGCAACTCGAGCAATATCCCGTATGTGATCCCGATGGTTCACCGGTGACCTTGCTTCGGGAAGACGATGGCACTCCAGCCAAGATTGCTGTGGGGCTTCCGGGCGGACGTTCACTCACGGCCCGCATTTGGATTGCACACGTTGGTCGCGTGCCACTGCTTCTTCTCGATTCGCATGTGGAAGACAACGCGCCTGCCGAGCGCGAGATCACCGATCGTCTCTACGGTGGCGGCGGCGAATACCGACTCCAACAGGAGATGCTCCTGGGAATCGGTGGCATTCGTGCTCTGCGTACCTATTGCAGAATCACCGGAACACCTTCGCCGAACGTGTATCACACCAATGAGGGTCACGCTGGGTTCCTCGGAATCGAACGGATCCGTGAACTGCTCAAGAGCGATGTGGCACTGGATTTCGATTCCGCTCTCGAGGCCGTTCGGGCCGGCACTGTGTTCACCACGCACACCCCCGTGCCCGCGGGCATTGACCGATTTCCCGTTGAACTGATCGAGATCTTCTTTGGCGGGGAAAACGCTGTCCCCGAGGTTCCCGTTGATCGGATCACGGCACTAGGCGCGGAAACCTACCCCGGTGGCGATCCCGCGGTCTTCAACATGGCGGTGATGGGGCTGCGTCTGGCCGGTCGAGCAAATGGCGTGAGCCTGCTCCATGGCGAGGTCTCACGTGGAATGTTCTCGGGGCTGTGGCCAGGTTTCGAAGGTGCGGATATCCCGATAACCTCCATCACCAACGGCGTGCATGCCCCCACCTGGGTAGCTCGTCCCGTGATGGATTTGGCCCGGGAAATCATGGGCCCGGAATTCACCGATGAGGCACAGGGCTGGGAACGACTAGGTGAAATCAGCGATGAACGTTTCTGGGAAGTCAAGCGCGCCTTGCGCAATGCGTTGGTTGAGGAGGCGCGGGATCGCCTTCGTGAATCATGGCGCTCACGCGGAAGCACCGATGCCGAGTTGGGCTGGATCGACAACGTGCTCGATCCAGATGTACTCACTCTGGGATTTGCGCGCCGCGTGCCTTCTTATAAGCGGTTGACACTGATGCTTCGTGATGCAGATCGGCTTCGAGCGCTGCTTACTGATCCGCAGCGTCCGATTCAGCTCGTCATTGCTGGTAAGGCGCACCCCAATGATGAGGGGGGGAAGAAACTGATTCAGCAGCTCGTTCAGTTTGCTGATGAGGAGGGCGTGCGAGAACGCATCGTGTTCCTCCCAAATTACGACATGAATATGGCCACGGTTCTTTATCCAGGGTGTGATGTGTGGCTCAACAATCCCATTCGGCCACTTGAGGCGAGTGGAACATCCGGTATGAAGGCAGCGCTTAACGGCGCATTGAACCTATCCATCATGGACGGATGGTGGGATGAATGGTTCGATGGCGAGAACGGTTGGGCCATACCTTCGGCTGATGGCATCGATGATGCAGATCGTCGAGATGATCTCGAGGCTGCAGCCCTCTACGACCTCATCGCTAATTCGGTTGCTCCCGCCTTCTATGACCGAGACCACCGTGGGGTTCCGCCACGGTGGATGTCAATGGTTCGCCATACCTTGCGCACACTTGGTCCGAAGGTGCTCGCGAGCAGGATGGTGCGCGAGTACGTAGAGCGTCTGTATCTCCCCGCTGCCAGATCTGCCGATGCAGCCCAGGTGGACAACTTCGCCCTGGCACGTGAACTCGCCGCATGGAAGTCACGGGTGCGCAATGGTTGGAATTCCGTGCGTGTGGAGCACGTCGAAGCCGATGGGGTGGCCGATGCCGTCACTTTAGGACAAGACATCACTGTGCGAGCATATGTAGCACTTGGCGAGTTAGGCCCCGAGGACGTGGCGGTACAGGTTCTCGCCGGGCGAGTGGATGCCGATGATGTCTTGGTGGATCCAGAAACCTATGTGATGAACTCCGTCGAAGGCTATGAATCTGGTCGCTGGAAGTACGAGGTGCAACTACGCCTTGATCACAACGGACCATTCGGCTACACGGTGCGCATAGTCCCGCAGCATCGCGGAATGATGTCGTCGGCCGAACTGGGACTGTGCACACAGCCACAAGTATTGTCAGCCGCTTCTGAGGTGGCGCTGCGCTAGTTCGGTGGCGTTGACGGTTCGTGTGCCTCTAGGAGAATGAGGGTGCGAGCACCTACCCGGAGGACCGTTTCAGCCGCGAGGATGCGCTCCCGCAAGGGTGCCTCCGGCTGGACATAACCGGCTTCAGTATCGATTGCCACCGAATATTCGTGGGCAAATGGTGCTCCGGGGAGCCGGAATTCGTGGTCTTCCAATCCGGTGTTCATGACGAGCAGGAAGTTCGTGTCTGACCAGGGTCGGTACTTATCGTCTTCATGTGCCCGGCCGAAGAGATACATGCCGAGGCAGGTGATTTGTGAGGAATCCCAATCGTGCTCGCTCATTTCGTGTCCGTCGGGACGCATCCAGGTGAGATCTTTGCGGTTTTGGGATTCGCCGATAGCGCCACTGAAGAAGGTGTGCCTGCGAAAGACGCGATGGTTCTTTCGGATGCTTGCGACCCCGCTGTAGAACTCCGCTAGATCGCGCTGCCATGGTGCAAGCTCCCAATCGAACCAAGAGATTTCATTGTCCTGGCAATACGCATTGTTATTGCCATGCTGGGTGCGGCCGATTTCATCCCCGCCGCTGATCATTGGAACTCCCAGTGACAGCAACAAGGTGCTTGCAAAGTTTCGCATTTGGCGCCGTCGAACTTCGCAGATGAATGGATCTGAGGTTTCGCCTTCATGCCCGTAGTTGGCGGAAATGTTGTTATCCGTGCCATCGCGGTTGTCCTCGCCGTTGGCCAGATTGTGTTTGTGTTCGTAGGTGACGAGATCACGAAGGGTGAAGCCATCATGTGCGGTGATGAAGTTGATGCTTGACTGGGGGCGCTTCCGTTCACTCGCATACAGATCTGCTGATCCGCTCAGTCGCCAACCAACCTCCGGCAGGTGGCCGGTGCCGCGCCAGAAATTCCGCACGCTGTCGCGGTACTTGTCATTCCACTCGGCCCAGAGCACAGGGAATCCGCCTACTTGATAGCCGCCGGGACTCACGTCCCACGGTTCAGCTATAAGTTTTGTGGTTCGCAAAACGGGATCTTGATGAATGCTTGTGAGAAAACCGCTGAGCATGTCCACGTCCTTCAAGGAGCGTGCGAGTGCCGAGGCAAGGTCAAATCGGAATCCATCCACATGCATCTCTGTCACCCAATAACGGAGTGAATCCATGATCATTTGCAGGACGTGAGCATTCGATGCATTGAGTGTGTTACCGCAGCCGGTGTAATCAATGTAGGAGTATCGGTCAGCTCCAAGCCGGTAATAATCATCGTTATCAATTCCGCGGAAGGAGAGGGTGGGGCCATCGGCACCCCCCTCGGCGGTGTGGTTGTAGACCACGTCGAGGATCACTTCGAGACCGGCAGAGTGAAGTGTTCGAACCATTTCCTTGAATTCGCTGACCTGTTCACCGCGACTTCCGCGAGACGCATACGCAGCATGCGGTGCAAAAAATCCGATGGAGTTGTACCCCCAATAGTTCGTGAGCCCTGATTCCAGGAGGTGAATCTCGTTGACGAAGTGATGAATTGGTAGTAGCTCCACAGCGGTTACACCCAAAGCAAGCAAGTGCTCAACCACCACTGGGTGGGCGAGGCCTGAGTAGGTGCCTCTCAAGTGCTTTGGAATGTCGGGATGGGCTTGTGTCATGCCCTTGACGTGTGTCTCGTAAATGACGGTATCGGTCCACGGAGTCTCGGGAGCTTGATCGCCCTGCCAGTCAAAAGAGTTGTCCACTACAACGGAATGAGGTACCACTGGAGCGGAATCAGTTGTGTTCATGTGCTCGGGGTTTCCCTGGCGGTAGTCGAATATCGCTGGGTCCAGGCGCATCTCCCCGGTGATAGCGCGAGCATAGGGATCTAGTAGCAGTTTGTGAGGATTCCAGCGCAGTCCCTCAGCTGGGTTCCATTCGCCATGAACACGGAATCCGTAACGGGTGCCAATCGGAAGGTTGCTCACGTGTGCATGGAAGACGTGATTAATCCGCTCAGGGAGTTCAATGCGCTCCTCACCGTCTGAGTTGAGGATGCAAAGTTCAACGCGATCAGCGCCTTGGGCCCAGAGCGCAACATTGGCTCCGCCCGATCCATCCGGGGTTACTCCGAGCGGATCCCAGCGGGGTTTGATCTGCACGCGATGACGCTACCGTGCACATGCGGGGGTTAGGTGCTCGCGGCATCGCTAGTCTCGGCAGGGGCAGGTTTCAAGCTCGGTGTTTGTTGGTTTCGAAGGAGTTTCCGTGAGTGGCGGTCAGGATCGAGATCCGTGGTCGGATTCAAAATTGGCCAACGTGGTCTACCACGATTGGGAATCCACTAGTTATGACGATAAGTGGAGTATTTCCTTCGACGATCGCTGCATCTCATATGCCCAAGATGTCATGCACAAGATTGCACCGGAGATTCCCACACCGGTAGAAGTGGCCGTCGAATTCGGCAGTGGTACGGGCTTTTTCCTCCTCAATCTGATGCAAGCGGGTCTCGCGCGGCGAGGGATAGTCACCGACATCTCGTCAGGGATGGTTCGAACCGCTGTTGACCAGGGTCGAAGTTTGGGTCTCGACGTCAGTGGCTTGGCATGTGATGCCGAAGCATTACCTCTGGCGGAGGGATCGGTGGACTTGGTCCTTGGTCATGCTGTGCTTCATCACATTCCAGATATAGACGCAGCCCTGCGCGAAATTCTGCGGGTACTGAAGCCTGGAGGTTCGTTCGTTATCGCCGGTGAACCAACTATCTGGGGGGATCGGATCGCGCGAAATCTTTCACGCGCCACGTGGTGGGCCACCACCCATGCAATGCGCATTCCCGGGGTGCCTTCGGAGTATGTGCGTGATGAGGCGAGTGTGGCTCAACTCTCCGAGGCTGCTGCGCTGGAATCCGTTGTTGATATTCACACATTTGATCCCGACAGGTTGGCCGCAGCCGCCATGCGGGCCGGGGCGGTGGATGTGCGCACGAGGACAACAGAGTTCACGGCAGCGTGGTTCGGCTGGCCAGTGCGCACATTCGAGGCGGCAATGCCTGTGGGGGCACTTGGCTTCGGTTGGGCCAACTTCGCCTACCGAACCTGGCAGCGGCTCTATTCCTTCGATCACGCAATCGTTGAGCGATTGGTTCCACAGCGCTTCTTCTACAACGTATCGATCACGGGGTGCAGGCCGATCCTCAGTGAAGCTGTCTGAGGTGGCAATTACGGAGATGGGGACATGGATCTTCGCTGGGTAATTGCCCATCGCGCATGGACCCCGGGCTATCTCATTCGATACCTGCGTTACTGGCGGATCAGACTTTTCCGCCCTGACATCGAATTACAGGGCATGGTGTTTATCGGCCGGAGAGTTCGATTCGAAACTCGAAGGGGCTATGGCCGAATCGTGATCGGACCTTGGGTACACATTGGCGACGACAATCGCCTCCGCTGCCACGAGGGCACCCTGAGCATCGGGGCCAAGAGTGTTCTTGGGCGAGACAACACGATCAACTGCTACCTAGACGTGCACATTGGCTCGGAGGTCCTGATTAGTG
>JBJOIE010000002.1:0-9336 GCA_046047295.1 Actinomycetota bacterium
GCGCACATCCAGCGCCGAACTGGCAGTAGTTCCCTCAGCGCATTGGCGCCGAACACCACAATGCGCCACACTTTCACGGTGGAAGCGCCTACCAATCTCGCGGATAGGCGCGCCCGCAACCCCCTCCCGCGCCGGATTGCGGTGCTTTCCATTCATACCTCCCCGCTCGATCAACCGGGAACCGGCGATGCCGGTGGAATGAATGTGTATGTGGTGGAGACGAGTAAACGCCTCGCGGCAGCCGGCGTTGAGGTCGAAATTTTCACCCGGGCTACGTCATCGGCCCTGCCACCCTCAGTGGAATTGGCACCGGGAGTAACGGTGCGTCAGATCGTGGCGGGACCCTTCGAAGGCCTTGCCAAGGATCAACTACCGGGGCAGCTTTGCGCGGTTTCTGCTGGCCTGCTTCGCCGCGAAGCGTCCATGCCTGAAGGTTGGTTCGATCTCATTCATTCCCACTACTGGCTCTCCGGTCAGGTGGGATGGCTTGCAAGTGAGCGCTGGCAGGTGCCACTGGTGCACACCATGCACACGATGGCGCGGGTGAAGAACGCTGAGCTCGCTGAAGGTGATAGCCCTGAACCCGAGGTGAGGGTCATCGGTGAGCAGCAGGTAGTCGATGCCGCCACCCGGCTCGTGGCGAATACCGCGGTAGAAGGCCGCCAACTCGAAGACCTCTACGGCGCAGATCCGCACCGAGTTGACGTGGTGCATCCCGGCGTTGATCTAGAAATCTTTACGCCAGGTAACAAAGCAGAAGCACGTGCCCGTCTCGGTGTTGATCCCAACGCATCCATCTTGCTTTTTGTTGGTCGAATTCAACCGCTTAAGGCACCGGATGTTCTCGTGCGCGCAGCGGCTGAGCTCTTGAAGTCGCACCGCTACTCAGATGAGCTCACTGTGGTGATTTGCGGCGGTCCATCTGGAAGCGGCCTTGATCGACCCACGGCACTAATCGACCTCGTCCGCGAACTCGGTATTGAAGCGAACGTGCACTTTGAGGCACCCGGAGACAGGGCACGCCTGGCGGATTGGTACCGAAGTGCAGACGTCACCGTGGTTCCCTCCCACAGTGAGTCTTTCGGCCTCGTTGCAATCGAATCCCAAGCCTGCGGAACTCCTGTCGTTGCAGCAGCCGTGGGCGGACTGCCTACCGCGGTGGCCGATGGCGTGAGCGGCATTCTCGTTGCCGGGCATGATCCACGTGACTACGCGCACGCCATCGATGGTCTGCTCAACAATCCCGCACGGCTTCGTGAACTCCAAGTTGGCGCGCGGATGCACGCCTCCAGTTTTGGTTGGCAGGCAACCACGGCGGAATTACTCGATACGTACCGCTCTGCGATGACTGACTATCGAGCCGTGGCTCACGTTGCTGCCCGGCAGTAGTGAATAAGAAGAATGACACTCACCGAACTCGAACAGTGGCTGACCAACGCCGGCATCGAATGGGAACGCGGTGCACATGGATCCGTTGTTGCGATTTTGCCTGGCGAAAAGAAACTTCGCACCACTTGCGCATTGACCCTCGGTGACTCCGCTCTCACGATTAATGCATTCGTTGCCCGACGCCCAGATGAGAATCATGAGGCTGTTTACCGCTGGTTACTTGAACAGAATCGGCGAATGTATGCAGTGGCTTTCTCGCTCGATGCTGTTGGTGACATCTACCTCACCGGACGTGCTCCCCTGCACTGCGTCACCGAGGATGAGATCGACCGAATCCTGGGGAGCGTGCTGGAGTATTCCGACGGCGCATTTAACACAATCCTTGAGCTCGGCTTTGCTACATCAATCCGCAAGGAATTCGCCTGGCGTACCGCCCAGGGCTTGCCAACCGACAATCTGAGCGCCTTCGCTCATCTACTGGAGATGCCGCAGCCCTGATCCGGCAAGATGGGAGCATGACTCAATCACCAGCCACCCTGATTCTCCTTCGCCATGGTGAAAGTGAATGGAATGCCAAGAACCTCTTCACTGGTTGGGTGGATGTGGACCTCAATGACAAAGGTCGGGCAGAGGCCAAGCGTGGTGGCGAGCTTCTTCGTGAGGCGGATCTGCTTCCAGACATTGTCCACACCAGCCTGCTCACTCGTGCAATAAAGACCAGCCAAATCGCACTTGAGGAAGCCGGTCGCCTCTGGATTCCGGTACGCCGCAACTGGCGCCTAAATGAGCGCCACTATGGCGCCCTCCAAGGCAAGAACAAGGCACAGACTCTCGAGGAATTCGGCGAAGAACCGTTCATGCTCTGGCGTCGTTCCTATGACGTGCCGCCGCCGCCCATCGACCCGGACAGTGAATTCGCACAGACGAATGATCCGCGCTACGCCTTCCTTCCGCCCGAAGCCCGTCCTCGCACCGAATGTCTCGCTGATGTAGTCACCCGATTGATCCCTTATTGGGAAGACGTCATTGTCGGTGAGGACTTGCGCGCCGGACGCACGGTTCTCATCGCCGCACATGGCAATTCTCTGCGTGCATTGGTGAAGCACCTCGACGGGATTTCAGATGCCGACATCGCTGCGTTGAACATCCCGACCGGAATTCCACTTGTCTATCGTCTCGATGAAAACATGAAGCCCCTCAACAAGGGCGGTGAGTACTTAGATCCCGCTGCCGCTGAAGAAGCTGCAGCCGCCGTGGCCGCTCAGGGCAAGAAGTAGATATGGGTGCAGATGTGCACGGGCGCACTCATCGCCTTGAACTTGCTGATTCCACTCTCAGGGAATGGACGGCAACCGTTATTGCGGCTGATGCCGAACTTGGCATTGTGCTTGACAGGTCCGCGTTTTACCCCGGTGGCGGCGGCCAGCCACCAGACCATGGCGTGCTCCTGTGGGACGGTGTTCAAACCCGGATCGTGGACGTACGGCGCAAGGACGATCTGTGGCTAGTTCCCGCCGACGGTGATCCCATTCCGCCCGTAGGCACCCACGTTCAAGGAGCGATCGAAGATGACCGCCGAACTGCGTTGATGCGCACACACTCGGGATTGCACCTGCTCTCCGGTGTGGTGTTCCGCGATTTTGGCGCCCTCGTCACCGGAAGCAACATGGATCCATTGACGGGTCGGCTGGATTTCAACCTTGAACTAGTACCTGACGGATTCAAGGACGCAGTGGAGGCGGCGTGCAATACCGAAGTTGCTGCCGATCGAGCGATTGAAGCTTATGAACTTCCACGTGAAAAAGCATTTGAAATCCCCGACGTAATCCGGACCGCAACTAACCTGCTACCCCCATCAATCGAGATCGTTCGAATTGTCGACATCAAAGGCCTTGACGTCCAAGCAGATGGCGGCACGCATGTGGCGAGGACTGCCGCAATTGGAACCATGCGTGTACTGAAGATTGAGAACAAGGGCAAGGGATTTCGGCGCATCAGAATCGAGTTGACGCCGTGACGTCAGCGGCCTCGAGGGTGTCCTGGCTTGAACTCTTCTATGACCTAGTCATGGCGGCCAGCATGCTGGTCATCTTCAGCGCCATGTCAAGTTCCGCGACTGTCGAGGACTACTTCTGGTTATTGCTGGTAGTGCTATCCATTTTTCTGATCTGGCTGATCACATCACTTGCCCTCAATCGCCTGGAAAGCGCCAGCACATACGTCCGGGTACTGGTGTTTTTCCAGATGGGTGCCCTCCTGGTGGCTGTCCTTGCTGCCTCCGTGAGTGGTTCCATCGACGAAAATGCTGGAGTCGGTGCACTTGCCGTGGTCTTCTTCACGATGGCTGCGCTTGTGCATCACGTGGCGCGCACCCAGGGGACTTCAAGTGCACTTCAGAAGCGTGCCGGGCTCGGGGCCACAATCCTGGGCGCCCTACTTGCGATAAACGCATTCACGCCGCAAACCTTCAATTACGGCGTACTCATCGCGGTCTTTCTTGCCCTCGTTCTGGGCTATCTGTTCGTACTCCTGCCCCGCATCGACCGTGCCTGGCCGATCGATCGCGAACACCTCGCCGAACGCCTGGGGCAATTGTTGTTGATCATGATGGGTGAAACTTTCTTCGAAGTGGTCTTGGCCTATAAGGCAGGCAAGGAAGCACATCTCTTTGGATTCGCCCTGGTGATCGTGATCCTCGCGCTCACGTGGGCGCTGTACTTCGACTCCGTCTGGACAAGCGGGCGACCTGCCTCGTCACGTGCGCTCGTCACGTGGATTCTCGGGCATGGGCTCGCGGTGGCCGGTATAGGAATGGCAAGTATCGGACTGTCCAAGATTGCGGTTCGGAGTCAAGGTAACGCTCTGGAATTCTTGACGGACGCATCCTTGATATACGCGCTCACCATCACCTATGCGGGACTAGCAGTGGTGGCGTGGTCGGTAACACCACCACAACGACGGCTCTCAGTGGTACTCACGTTGACAGCGGTCGCGTTGATCATTTTCGGATTCAGTGAACCCCTGCACATGGCTGTTGAAGCTGAGGCCCAAGGAGCCGTGGTGGCGGTGATTCTTCTGCTCAGCGTGATCCTGTCATCGCGGACTCTGCGAAGGCGAAAGGTAGTTACCGCCCCATAATCTCAACGATGCGAGGGCGCACATCGAATAGGTAGATGAGCGCCACCACGAGGCCAGCAATTCCAAAAATGTTGAGGGTCATGCTCGGCAAGATCCCAGCAAGAAGTGCTACTCCGGTGAGGATGAGCCAGAGGATCTTGCTCTGACGCCCCACCGCTGGAAACGCTGCAGTGGGGCGCCGGATGCAATCAATGAGGGCGAAGCCCTTGATGGCTAGGAACAGAACCCAGAGGACGAGAACCACGAGACCTTGAACGGCATCGAACATGGCTCAACGTTAATCCGTGGGGGAATTAGATTCCTACCGCCTCGCGGACGAGGACAACGGTGTGCTCAACGTTCTGGCGAACCTTCGTGGCGGTCTCGACTGCCGTGGTCTTTACCGCGGCCACATCAACGCCGGGAACGTTGACCTCCGGAAGGGTGATGGTGGGCAACTTCAATTGGGGCATTTCAAGGTTCTGAACGGGCAACTTGCTTGCAACGGCTGCCGGAACCTTGGCTGCTGTATCAACCGCAGTGGTGGCTAGGTCTTTCGCCGTACCCAAAATGAAGCTCGGGGAAATGTAGTTCGTCATTGCTGTTCTCCTTATTTCTCGCAGGGGTGCCCGCGATCATTCACTTTCCGGTGTTTCCGGCTTTGAGGGTCCTGAGGCGCGCTGCATGCGATTCTCAGATTGGAATGCCGCATATATCTGCAGCAGGGTGGTTCGTTGGCGTTCGGTGAGCGTGGCATCAGCGGCGATCGCGGTGGTCACTGCCTCGTCACCCTCACGCTCATCGAGGATGCCGGCCTTGACGTACAGGGTTTCTGCCGAGATGCGTAGGCCCTGGGCAATTCGGTTGAGAATCTCCGCACTTGGCTTGCGAAGGCCTCGCTCCACCTGACTCAAATAGGGATTTGAGACTTCAGCGGCCTTGGCCAATTGGCGCAAGGACATCTCTGCTTGATCACGCTGATCACGGATGAATTCCCCAAGGCCGGTGACGTCGAGGCGTGCCATATCCCCAGTATGACCCATGATGCTTGCAATTGCAAGCAGATGTGCTAGCCGCTGCTAGCAGTCCATGGGGTCACGAGGAGGGCGACGGCGATGGTGCCACTGCCCAGGATTCCCAGAATGGGAATCCAGCGCCCCAAGACTTGGGAGTCACGTGGCATGCGCCAGGCCGCCACGTGGGCCACGCAGTAGTAGGTCAGGATCAACGCCGCTGAGGTGGCCAAGGCGAAGGGCAGGGACCCGACGAGCACCAATGCCATGGCGAGGATGGCTGCCACGATCTCTGCACGCCAGGGAACGTGAACGGTTTTTCCGACCGCGGCAAGTGCGCGCGGCGCATCACCAGAACTGGCCATGGCAAAAAGCGTTCGGCCCACGCCAGTGAGCAGTGAGAGCAATACGGCTCCCGCAGCCAACACGGCTGCGATCACAACCACAAATCGGAGCCACTCCCCTCCAAATGCGGCAGCCAGCGATTCGATCGCGGCCGGAGTTATGGCAATCCCTGCGTTAGCGGCAAGCATCACGCCGATTCCGATAAGGGCGTAAAGGATGCCGACGATGAGAAAGGACAGCACCATCGCGCGTGGAATGGTTTGCTCAGGCCGCTTGACCTCTTCACCGAGCACCGTGACGCGCGCATAGCCGGCGAATGCAACGAAAATTAATCCCGCCGCGGTGAGAACACCCAGCACGCCCGGCTCCGATGGAATTGTGCTCGATGCGCCGAGTCGTTCGGACACACCAGCAAATGTCACCACCAAGACTGTGAGGAGAACCCCGATCACGATGGCAGACAGAACTGCCGTTACCCGAACCGTCTTGGTAATTCCACGAAGATCAATTGCTAACGCAAGGAGGATTGCTGCAAGCGCAACGATTCTTTGCTGCTGCGGCCACACGTAGAGCCCAATCGTTAATGCTGCCGCACCTGCCGAAGCGGATTTACCAAGAGTGAACACCACGCCCGCGAGGATCCCCGCGCCGCGGGAAACCCTGATGCGCCCATAGGCATAGGCGCCGCCAGCCTCCGGGTGAACACGTGCCAGGCGCGCGGTGGAGATTGCGTTGAGGGCAGCCACAATCGCTGCAATCAAGAGGGAAAACAGCAGCCACGATTCCGCGCGCGACAATGCAGGTTGCCACACCGCGAACGCGCCGGTGCCCACCATGGCGCCTACACCGATGGCAGTGGCTCCGGGAACACCCAATACGCGCTGCAGACGCGATGGGGCATCTTCTGGCATGGCGCGCACCTTATGCGCTCAACGTGAATGATCCGCTGCTTTTCCCGCGAGCGTACGTGGCAGGCTGACCACATGCGAGTACTTGTTCAGCGTGCTTTGGATGCCTCAGTGCGCGTGCACGGTGAGGTGACGGGAAGTTTCACCGGTCCTGGCATCGTGGCCCTCGTGGGGGTGACACATACAGACACCGAATCAGTAGCGGATGCGATGGCGAGTAAGACCTACTCACTGCGCATCTTCGATCACGCGCACCTTGAGGCAGTGAACGTGTGTGTCCCACCCGGTAGTGGCCGAGAAGTGTCAGCGGCAGATGGCAACCTTCCAGTTCTGGTGATTAGCCAGTTCACCCTCTACGCAAACACTCGTAAGGGCAGGCGCCCCACCTGGGATGCCGCGGCACCAGGGGATGTGGCTGAACCGCTCGTTGACCACTTCAGTAGCGCCTTGCGCAATCTCGGCGCACCTGTGTCTACCGGGGTGTTCGGCGCGGACATGAAGGTGACTTTCACCAACGATGGTCCATTCACAGTGCTGCTCGATTCAGAGGCAAGCACCTAATCTGGACAAATAACCGGCTCCAAGGTGGCTGCGATCTCAGTGCCATCAGACACGATGAGGGCTGCGGCATCGCTCGGCGCGTTTCGCTTCACCACCACCGTTGCTATAGGGCCAAGTTCGAAATGCCGAGCAGAACTCGCCACCCAACCCACTTCCTTGCCGGCAACAGAAACGGGATCACCATGGAGCGGCAAGGTCTCCACGCTGCCATCAAGGTGCGCCAGGGCGAGTTTGCGTGGCGGGTGCCCGAGGTTATGTACGCGGGCAACAGTTTCCTGGCCGCGGTAACAGCCCTTAGAAAGATGGACGGCCGGGCCAATCCAGCCAACTTCGTGGGGAAGTGTGCGGTGATCGGTCTCAAAACCTAAGCGAGGTACTGCAGCGGCAACGCGCAACGCGTTATACGCCCAGGTACCCGCCGGCTCGCCGTTGAGCTGGAGTCTTTCCGCGATCGCCTCGCGCGGAATGATGACTTCGCGCCCAGGGAAATAGCCTGGCCTGCCCTTCACGTATTTATCAGGGCCGCCACCACGATCCATACCGGCGTCAACATGCCCGTAGCCAGAAAAATCTGAGGGCTCTAACCAGGTGGGAAATTGGGGATCTATGCCTTCCACCGGTTCCCACACCACTCCGAAAGACGCAGAGCGATCAGCGATCTCCACCCGAGTCATGAACTTCATTGACTCCAAGTAGTTCACGAGGTCTGTTGCCGTACCGGGCTGGGTGATGATCCAGGTGGTCCACTCATCATCAACGAGGTGCAGTTCATGTTCTACGTGTCCGTGCGGACTAAGGATGAGCGCCAGTGCGCTTTCACCCGGCTTAAGCCCCTCAAGATGTTGAGTGGTCAAAGCGTGTAGCCAGGTGAGGCGATCTGGGCCTGTGACAGTAACTACTCCGAAATGGGAGAGGTCTACGCACCCTGAACCTGCAGTCAGTGCGCGCTGCTCAGCATGCGGATCCCCGTAATGCCAGGCCACCTCAGAATCCAGATCACCAGGTGGTGGGAAAATTGCCTCGCTCCTCATTGCCTCTCGCACTCTGCACACACACCCTGAATGGCGAAGTGTGAGATGTCTGTGTTGAATCCGTATTTTTTCTTTAGGTCGGCAACGAGTGATTGCGCTACCGAAGCAGGGATACTCGTTACGCCTTCGCACTTGCTACACACCAAATGAATATGTGCGTGCTCGTCAAGTGCGTGATACGTGGGTGCGCCATGCCCAATATGCGTATGGGCAACAAGCCCAACTTCTTCAAGCACTTCGAGAGTCCGATACACCGTAGATAAATTGACTCCACGGGCTGTGGACTGCACCTGCTGAAGAATCTCCTCCGGTGTGGCATGGCGCAACTTGTCCACTGCCTCGAGAACGAGTTGCCGTTGGGGAGTCACCCGATAACCGTGTTGGCGCAAAACACCTTGCCAAGCGGCCTGGAGATCCGGGCTAGGCACGCTCACTCGCTTACGTCTGAGGCGAGAGTCACCGGTGAAAGGCTCGCGGCAAGGTGATTCGTGAGCTCTTGATCCATTGCCTGCATGTCAAAGGTCCAGAGCAACTTCCCATTCACCAAACCGAAGAGGCGCTCGCCGGAGACATAGGGCTTCGCCGATTCCGTTCTGCAGACTTCCTGAGTGCGCAGGTTCACCCGCGCACCAGTAATTTCGGCATTGACGATCCCGGTGACTTCCACGCTTCCCGTGTAGATCTCGGCGTACCCGGTGGGATGAGCAAGGGTGACTTCCACGTGATTTCCCGGCCTCGGGCGCCAGTAACCCGACTCGGTGGCTAGTGGACGCACCCGCTCACCGTCTTCATCAAGTAGCCAACTGCGGGAAAAGTACGTCAGGAAGGGGCGACCATCTGTTGCGAAACTCACTTCCTGCCCGAAACGGAAATCCTCAATAGTGGGGTACTGACCAGTTCCCACGCCAACCCAGGTGCCGAGCAACCAGCTCAGTGGCAGGAGCTCCTCAGGCAGCTCACTTGCCGTTGCGG
>JBJOIE010000003.1:0-6923 GCA_046047295.1 Actinomycetota bacterium
CACGATGGCCCGCCAGGTATCCATCACCACATCAAACCGCATAAGTGAACAGTGAGCCCATGAGCCTCATGGAGCGGCGTTAGGCTCCAGAGGTGGTTGCACGGGTACGCCGACGTTGGCGGCTGGGCTGGGGATATCGGTTAGCGGTATTCATACTGTGGCCGTTCATGACCACGTTGACCAAGCGGGATTGGCGCGGCACGGACAATCTGCGTTGCACAGATGGCGGAATAGTCATCGCATCGAACCACCTCTCATGGTTTGATCCATTGGTCATATCGCATCTGCTGTGGGAGAACGATCGTCCGCCTCGATTTCTCGCCAAGGAGTCGGTTTTCCGTGTCCCGTTCATTGGGAAGGTCATTGACAGTGCAGGGCAGATTCGGGTGTATAGGGAATCAAGCGAGGCCATCGCAGCGGTGCGCGATGCAGTGACGGCGATAGATGCAGGCGAATGTGTTGTGGTGTATCCCGAAGGCACTATCACTAAGGATCCAGACCTGTGGCCGATGGTGGGTAAGACCGGTGCGGCGCGTATCGCTCTGGCCACGGGCGCGCCACTCATTCCGATCGCCCAATGGGGTGCGCAAGAGGTCATGGCTCCGTACAAGAAGCAATTTCGAATTCTGCCGCGCAAGACGATGCGGGTATCGGTTGGATCACCTGTTCCTCTCGAGGATCTGCGTGGACTACCTCTGGACTCCGAAGTGCTCCGTGAGGCCACGGCGCGGCTCATCGCAGCGATCACCGCTTTGCTAGCCGAAATTCGGAGTGAATCTCCGCCCTCGGAGCCCTATTCTGCGCGGCGAGGACAGGGAGGAAGTCGGTGACGCACGTAGCTGTGATGGGCTCGGGTGCATGGGGAACGGCATTCGCCATGGTGATGGCTCATGCGGGAAGCCAGGTGCGGATTTGGTCACGTGAACCCAAGGTGGCCGATCAGATAAACACTATGCACCAGAACCGGGCCTATCACCCTGGAATTGAGCTGCCAGAAACCATTAAGGCCACCACCGATCCCGAGATTGCGCTCGCTGGCGCTTCCATAGTCGTCTTCGCGGTGCCGGCACAGGTGCTTCGCCAGAACCTCACACGGTGGCGCACGTATATCGCACCGGACGCACTCCTCGTCAGTCTCATCAAAGGCATAGAGCTAGGTACGTCACTGCGCATGAGTCAGGTGATCTGCGAGGTCCTCGATTGCTCACCGAGCAGAGTAGCCGTGGTTTCTGGCCCCAACCTTGCCTCTGAGATTGTTGCCCGGCAACCTACGGCAACTACCGTGGCTTGTAGTGATCACGACAACGCCCAGCGTGTTCAGTCGGCGTGCACCACTGATTATTTCCGTCCCTACTGGACCACAGACGTTGTAGGTACCGAGATCGGCGGAGCTGTCAAGAACGTCATTGCTGTCGCCAATGGCATTGCGGTTGGCATGGGGTTGGGAGAGAACTCGCAAGCTTCGCTCATGACCCGCGGGCTCGCTGAGATGGCCCGATTAGGAGTAGCGCTCGGGGCTGATCCATTGACGTTTCAGGGGCTTGCGGGCATTGGCGATCTCGTGGCCACCTGTCAGTCGCCGCTATCTCGGAACAGAACCTTCGGTGAAAATCTCGGACGTGGGCTCACGGTCGAGGAAACAATCGAACTCTCTCGTCAAACCTGTGAGGCGTACAAGAGCTGCACACCGATAGTGGAACTGGCCCGGGCGAACGGTGTTGAAATGCCTATTGCTGAGCAGATCGTCCAAGTGTTGCATTTTGGGCAGTCACCGAGAGCCATCGCTGCTTCATTCATGGCACGTGATCCCAAGGGTGAATCTGAGAGCCAGGGCTTGAAAGGTCTGCGCAAATAAGTGCTCTAGGCGTGGTCCAACATGACCAGGAGATCGGCCCAAAGATCGTCAGGATGTTCTAGTCCTACGGATAGGCGCATGAGGTTCTCTGGCACGACCGAGCTTTCTAACGGCCAGCGTCTGCGCCGCTCTACGAGTGATTCCACTCCACCGAGGCTGGTGGCGAATGTCCATACCGAGAAATCACCACACGCACTATCGATTCCCGCGGGTGTGGCGTTGACTTCAATGGAAATCAAACTTCCCCACCCTGGGTAGCGCACCTTTGTCACCTTCGGATGGGTGGCCAAGCGGTCTGCGAGATCGCGCGCAGTGGTCTCAGACCGATCGACTCGAACACCTAACGTACGCAGGCCTCGTAAGGCGAGAAATGCATCGAATGCACTCGCAGCGGCGCCTAGGAGTACGCGGCGAATGCGAAATTCTTCCGCGAGCTCTTCATCATTGGTGACCAGTGCACCCATGAGCAGATCCGAGTGGCCACTCAACGCTTTCGTCACACTGTGCAGAACTACATCGGCACCCAGGGCTATGGGTTGCTGGCGTGCGGGAGTGGCGAAAGTGTTGTCCACCACACTTAGGCCGCCTACGGATTTTGCGGCAGCGAGTAAGTGCTCTAAGTCCATGACTTCAAGTAGTGGGTTAGTGGGTGATTCGAGCCAGAGGCAGAGACCATGCGGTGATTCCCGACGCAACAGATCAACTATTTCCTGAGTATTGGCTGCATCCACCTGGCTCAGAGTGATGACACCGCGCTGCGCGAGCTCCCTAAGGCGAACGCCAACGCCGGTATACACCGCGCTGGGCGCGATGACATGGGTTCCCGGTTCGAGGATGTCCATGACCGCGTTGGCGGCGGCCATGCCGGAGGAAAAAACCATCGCATGGCTTGCGCATTCTGCTGCTGCAATCGCTTCCTCACAGGCATGGACAGTGAGCGATCCTTCCCGTGCGTACTCCCAGTCACCGCCAGCATGTAGTGAGGACGTGGGAACGATAGGGGTGTTGAGCGGCGCATCAGGCGCTCGGACTGGACGTCCGGCACCGACGATCACTGATTCCCAATGCAGGGGCGCCCGCTCGTTCACCTGAGCAGGGTACTGAGTCTTGTCACGATGTTCTTCACGTGCAGCGATAACGTGCCCCCGTGAGCACCACAGTGGCCCTTGTCTTTGGCGGTCGTAGTTCCGAGCACTCTATTTCCTGCGTGAGTGCTGCATTTGTGTGGCGAGCACTTGAGGATGCCGGTTTCAAGGTTGTGCCACTGGCAATCAGTCAAGGCGGTGCCTGGCAGGTGTACCCCGGTGATCACGTCCAGTTGGCGAGTGCGCCATTGCCGAGCATCGAGGAACTCGCGGACTCAGTGTCACTTGAACTCGGTTCTGGTGGCCCGTATTTCATTGTCAATGGTCAGGTAAAACGGGTCGATGTGGTCTTCCCGCTCCTGCACGGTCCATGGGGAGAGGACGGCACGATTCAAGGATTGTGCGAGATCGCGGGAGTGCCCTATGTGGGCTCGGGCGTGCTTGCCGCGGCCGCAGCCATGGACAAAATAACTATGAAGCGTTTACTGGAGTCCGCAGGAATCCCGGTGGGGAAGTGGCAGGCTGCGTCAGAGGAGCACATCACCCTTGCGCCACCGCTATTCATCAAACCGTCCCGCGCCGGCTCCTCGCGGGGAATAACGCGCGTATCGACGGAAGGGGAGATTGCCGCCGCGTTGATTGAAGCCCGTGCACATGATCCACGCATCATCGTTGAGAGCGCTTTCGTCGGCGCCCGCGAAATTGAGTGCGGTGTACTCCAGCGTGCTAATGGAATGCTGCAGTCGAGCCGCTGTGCCGAGATCATGGTACGTGCGGGCCACACCTATTACGACTTTGATGCTAAGTATCAGGATGACTCAACTGAATTGGTGGTTCCTGCTGTCCTCGAACCCGAACTCGAGGAGCGAATACAGAACATTGCAAAAGACGCATTTGTTGCGTTGGGTTGCGAGGGACTTGCGCGCGTTGACTTCTTTATCGTAGGCGAGGAGATCTACGTTAATGAAGTGAACACCATGCCCGGTTTCACTTCCATTTCACTCTATCCGCGAATGTTTGAGGCAAGTGGAGTGAGCTATGCCGATCTGGTTCAGGCACTCGTCAGCGAAGCGCTCTCGCGCTCTGAGGGTTTGCGCTAGTCAGAGCTCACCGAGGGCGCGCGCCGTGGATGATGAATTCGGTGGCGCTCGCTACAAGTTCTGAGAGTTCATTGTCCGTGGCGGTGATTCGGCGTGCGGCCGCCTCCACCACGCCCTGGGCAAAGTAGGCACACTGATGGGGATCAGGTGCTCCCATGTTGGCGAAAGCGCTAACTAATGGTTGGGCTAATTGTGCATGGAGCTCGCCGAGGTGCCGGCGCGTAGGTGCGGACAGGGTTTCTGCCGCGAGGAGAGCCATGATCTCGTGGCTGCCATCGTGAATCATGGTCAAAGCAATACGCACATAGGCCTGAATGGCTGCCTCGGGGGAGTGCTCTGGTGCAATGAGTGAGGAAACTTGATCGATCCAGCTTTGCATTTGTTCGACTAGGACAGCTGCGAGCAGATCTGCGGTCGAGGGGAAGTACTCGTAGACCGCTGTGCGAGACAACCCTGCACGGCTCGCCACCGCTGACATGGTCACGGCTGGCGCACCACCCGACTGCATCAATTCCGCGCCGGCCGCAAGGAGACTGGCGCGCCGGAAATCGCGATGCTCAGCGAGCGTGGGTGCGGTGATTCGCGGCATACCTAATCCTCGCACATGTGAAGGATGATCACTGGACGGACAAGATAGCAGGGGTCAGATCCACCAATAGCGAACCTTCGGGTGCGTAATCGCTGGGAACGCTCACCGAGACGTACAGGGGAGGGTCCGCGGAATCTTCCGGGACACTGGTGAACAGCACACCATTCGTCAGGGGTTCAGCAAGCCAGTTCACGCCATTAATGGCGGTGAGCGAACTTGTGGGTGTCAGGCCAGATGGCCGTGGCACACCACACCGAAGAACAACGGGCGGATCGCCCCAGGCGGCGGCGGGAAATTCGGTGGGGGTGGTTTCCCGGGCCAGTTCTCCGCTCACGGTTATCGGCAGAGCAGCGAGCAATTCCTCGCACCGGCTTGATGGGTCTTCAATAACCCAGCCAGATCCCAGGTCCACCACGCTTGCGCAGCCGCACAGCATGGTGATCGCTGCAGCGCCTAGCAGTGCGCGGGGGAGCAGAGCACTGGGGCGCACGGCTATAGATTCACCACGGGGCAGGTCAACGTCCGAGTGATACCGCTCACCATCTGAATTCGTGCCACGACAAGTTTGCCCATCTCGTCCATCGTGCGTGCTTCGGCTTTGACTATCACGTCATAGGGGCCGGTGACATCCTCGGCCGTGAGTACTCCAGGAATTTCCCGGATGGAGTGAACCACGGATGCTGCCTTACCCACTTCGGTCTGAATAAGCACATACGCTTGCACGGACATGGCATGACCCTATTGGACTACTTCCGAGCGAGGTGCAGCATCGACGCAACCGTGGGCGATCTGGGCGAATTCTCATTGATCGAACGGCTCGTTGACCAAGCCGGCCCCGTGATCAACGAGTACATCACCATCGGCTCTGGCGACGACGCGGCCGAGTTCATCGCAAAGGCACCTGTGCTCGTGAGCGTCGACATGCTAGTGGAGAAGCGTCACTTTCGCCGGGATTGGTCATCAGCCGTGGATGTGGGTCGGCGCGCAGCTGCTGCATCACTATCTGACATTTCGGCGATGGGCGGGAAGTCCCTTGGGTTGGTTGTCGCATTTGCCGCCCCCGGTGACCTTGCGGCTGCGTGGCCTGTGCAATGTACGGCTGGCTTGATACAGGAGGCTCAGGCCGCAGGAGCAAGCATCATCGGTGGAGATGTCACCGCTGCGCAGGAGATAGTGCTTTCCGTCACGGCGTTCGGTGTGGCGCCCGAAGGTGGTGCGGTGAAGCGTTCCGGCGCGAAGGCGGGCAACATTGTTGCGGTTGCCGGGCGCCTTGGATGGGCTGCGGCAGGGCTTGCCTTGCTCATGCGCGGTTTCCGGGCGCCGAAGGCCGTTGTCGACGCACATCGATTTCCGGAGGTCGATTATCGGTGGGGGCCGTCAGCGGCCGCCGCCGGTGCAACGGCCATGATTGACGTGAGCGATGGACTCATCGCCGATCTACGGCACGTTGCTGAGGCTTCTGGCGTTCGGATAGAACTTGATGTTTCTGCGCTGAGTCCTCCTGAAGAACTCGTTTCGGTGGCTTCCGCCTTCAACGTGGATCCCCTGGAGTGGATTACTAGCGGGGGGGATGATCACGCGATCGTTGCCACATTCGATGCAAAGACCAAACTTCCGCGTGGGTTTACTCGGATTGGTTCGGTGGAGGAAGTTGAGCCAGGGGAGGAATCAGGGGTGTACGTGAAGGGCAGAATGGTTACGAATAGGGGAGGCCACGAGCACTTCCGCTAATTCGAGGGAGGTTTAGGAGCGGACGACCTTGCCCGCCTTGATGCACGAAGTGCACACGTTAAGGCGCTTAGGAGTCTTTCCCACGAGGGCCCGTACCGACTGAATATTGGGATTCCAGCGGCGCTTTGTGCGGCGGTGGGAATGGGAAATATTGTGGCCGAATCCGGGGCCCTTGCCACAGACATCGCAATGTGCAGCCACTGTTACTCCAGCTCTCGACGGTGTTCGCTTGGGAACCCCAAGCAGCGCTATAGCGTAACCCAAGGGGGGTCAACCGCCAAAGTTGGGTGCTCGGCGGCCCCGGGAGCCCCCTTAGATCGGTAACGTCGGGCCGTGGCCAGCGTAACCCCCGAATCCGTGCGAGCGTGGATTCGCGATTCCCGAGACAGACTGGCCGCAGCCAAGGAACACATCGACGCCCTCAACGTCTTCCCGGTACCTGACGGTGATACGGGTACAAATATGTGGCTGACAATGCAAGCGGCATGGGAGGGAGTGGAGGGTGCCTTCCGGCACAGCGTGCCGGAGGATCTGGAACCCGTAGTGGGTGCGGCCGCCCAGGG
>JBJOIE010000004.1:0-4995 GCA_046047295.1 Actinomycetota bacterium
GGAACCATGGGTCTCTCGGTCGCCTTCGATTTGCCCACCCAAATGGGCTACGACAGCGATCACCCACTCGCCCACGGTGAGGTGGGCAAGGTGGGGGTGGCTATCGATTCCATCGACGATATGCGCGTGCTCTTCGACGGCATTCCGTTGGATCAGGTCTCCACCTCGATGACCATCAATTCACCGGCTGCGATCCTGTTGCTGCTGTATCAATTGGTGGCCGAGGAGCAGGGGATCTCGGGGGAGCAGCTCAACGGCACCATTCAGAATGACGTGCTCAAGGAGTACATCGCCCGCGGCACCTATATATATCCGCCGGCGCAATCCCTGCGGTTGATCACGGACATCTTCACCTACTGCCGGGCCGAGATCCCCAAGTGGAACACCATTTCCATCTCGGGGTATCACATGGCTGAGGCTGGTGCCACTCCCGTGCAGGAGATCGCATTCACCCTGGCCGATGGCATCGAATACGTGCGCGCAGCGGTGGAGTCTGGCCAAGACGTGGATGATTTCGCCCCGCGCCTGGCCTTCTTCTTCGTATCGCGCACCACGGTGCTCGAAGAGATAGCCAAGTTCCGCGCTGCTCGCCGCATCTGGGCCAAGATCATGAAAGAGCGTTTCGGGGCGAAGAATCCGAAGTCGCAGATGTTGCGCTTCCATACCCAGACAGCAGGCGTGCAACTCACCGCACAGCAGCCGGAGGTCAACCTGGTACGAGTAGCGGTGCAGGGCTTAGCCGCCGTCCTCGGCGGTACCCAATCCCTCCACACCAATTCCTTCGATGAGGCCATCGCGCTACCCACGGAGAAGGCCGCTCGACTGGCCCTGCGCACCCAGCAGGTTCTGGCCTATGAAACCGACGTGACAAAAACGGTGGATCCCTTCGCCGGTTCCTATTTCATGGAAGCCTTGACCGATGAAATCGAAGCCGCCGTCTGGGAGCTCATCGACCGCATCGATGCGATGGGTGGTGCGGTGGCCGCAATTGAAGAGGGCTTCCAAAAATCTGAAATCGAACGTTCGGCTTACGCCATCTCCAATGAAATCGATTCTGGTGAGCGGATCGTGGTGGGCGTGAATAAGTACACCTTGGATGAGCACGAACACTATGAACCGTTGCGAGTGAATCCGGCCATCGAAGCCGATCAGGTGAATCGCCTTGCCGAGCTGAAAGCCACCCGTGACAACGCAGAAGTGGAGCGCTTACTTGCAGATATTCGAGCCGCGGCCGCTGGTGAGGCGAATCTGCTCTATCCCATGAAAGCCGCACTCAAGGCGCGTGCCACCGTAGGTGAAGTTTCTGATGCCCTGCGCGATGTGTGGGGCACCTACCAGCCCATCGATGCGTTTTAGCGCCATCACATTCCTATGACCACGCCGATCATTCTCGATTGCGATCCCGGTCATGATGATGCACTCGCCATCATGCTTGCCGTTGCCGATCACGCGATTGATCTACGCGCGGTCACCACGGTGGCTGGAAATGTGGGCCTTGATAACACCACCAAAAACGCACTGCGCGTCCTTGACATGGTGCATCGCCCCGACATCCCCGTGGCACGTGGTGCCGATCGTCCGCGCGTTCGGGAGCTTTCCACGGCAGCCGCGATGCACGGCGATAGCGGCCTCGCCGGCCCCATGCCCGTTGCGCCGAGCCGAGCGGCCAACGCCGAATCTGCGGTTGAGCTGATGGCCAAGACCGTGAGTGAATCAACCGAGCCGATCAGTCTTGTGATGACCGGGCCCCAAACCAATGGCGCCGCCTTCGCCGAAGCACATCCCGATCTGTTCGGAAAACTGAAGCAGATCGTCTTTATGGGCGGCGCTATCGATCTCGGTAACTGGACTCCGGCAGCCGAGTTCAATATTTGGGTTGACCCGCACGCTGCCGACCTCGTCCTGGCCAAGGCGAAGCACGCAGGCGTTCCCGTCACGATGATTGGCCTGGAGGTTACCCACCAGGCTTGGCTGGCTGGTGAGCACGCAGATGCCCTGCGCCACCGAGGGGATTGCGGCCTATTTGTGGCAGAAATGCTTGATCATTTCGTGGGATTTCACCAGGAGCGCTTCGGTTGGCCCGGGGCACCTATCCACGACGCCGTCACCATCGCGCACCTGATCGATCCCACCCTCGTAACCACCGAATTCACGAGTGTTCAGATCGAGTTGGACTCGCCACTGTGCATTGGGCGCACCGTGGCCGATCGCTGGCACGTGACCGATTGCGAGGCCAACTGTCACATTGGTCTGAACATTGATCGTGACCGTTTCGTGACCCTACTCATGGATCGATTGGTAACCCTGACGTAATACCTTTGGGCTACAAAGCAGTCGTATCTCAACTTCCCCGGGATCGTGATCGGCCGTGGTGCTTCCCCCCACACCGGTCAACTACTGTGTGCCGGTCGCCCCGGGGATCCCGTGGGCGCCTTACAACAAGGAGTCAGATTGAAGACCAGATTGAAGATGGCAGCGGCCGTTCTCGCCGTGGCATCCCTGGGTCTGGCTGCGTGTTCCTCGGACAGCACCACCACCGAGGAGACTGCAGCGGCCACCGCAGAGGAGACCACTGAAGAGGCAGCGCCTCCGGCCGAAGAGACCGCTGAAGAAGCAACAGCCATGATGAAGGCCTGCCAGGTCACCGATGTCGGTGGCGTTGACGACAAGGGCTTCAACCAGAAGGCTTTCGCTGGAGTCCAGCGCGCAGCTGATGAACTTGGCGTTGAGGCCGCCGTTCTCGAGTCACAGGCCGAGACCGATTACATGCCCAACATCCAGTCCTTCGTGGATCAGGGCTGCAACATCATCGTCACCGTCGGCTTCTTGCTCGGCGATGGCACCAAGGAAGCGGCCAACGCCAATCCTGATGTTCCGTTCTCCATCGTCGATTACGCATATGGCGAGGGTGAAATCACCAATAACAACGTGCTCGGCCAGGTGTTCAACACCGATGAGGCTGCGTTCCTCGCCGGCTACCTCGCTGCTGGCATGAGCAAGACCGGCAAGGTGGGCACCTTCGGTGGCGTCAACATCCCGCCGGTAACCATCTTCATGGATGGTTTCTACTACGGCGTGCAGAAGTACAACGCTGACAACGGCACCAAGGTTGAGGTTCTCGGATGGAACCCCGCTGATCAGAAGGGTCTGTTCACGGAGAACTTCGAGTCCCTCGATGACGGTCGCACCTTCGCCCAGAACCTGGTCGATGAGGGCGCTGACATCGTGATGCCGGTTGCCGGTCCCGTCGGCCTGGGCTCAGCTGCCCTCGCAGCCGAACTCGGCACCGACAAGCTCATGATCATCGGCGTTGACGCTGATCAGTATGAGTCTGACACTGCGAATCAGAGCGTGTACCTGACCTCCGTGTTGAAGAACATGGATGTCACCACGTTCAATGCGATCGCATCCGTGGTTGATGGCACCTTTGAAGGTGGCGTGACCGTGGGCACCCTGGAGAATGGTGGTGTGGGCCTGGCTCCCTACCACGATTTCGATGGCACCGTGCCGCAGGAGCTCAAGGATCAGATCGAGGCCATCAAGGCTGGGATCATCGACGGATCGGTTTCCGTCAAGGGTTAATTACCCTCATGCAGTAATTGCACGTGAGGGAGGGGCCATAACGGCCCCTCCCTCACGAATTTCTGCCACAGTAAGACCCGCAACGGCGAAACCAGGAGATGGTGTGAAGCTTGAACTGAAGGGGATCACTAAGCGATTCCCCGGTGTGTTGGCTAATGACAACATCACCCTGACCGCAGAGTCAGGCAAAGTTCTCGCACTCATCGGAGAGAACGGAGCCGGCAAGAGCACCTTGATGAACATTCTGTCCGGTCTCTACACGGCTGATTCCGGCGAAATCATCATCAACGATGTGGTGCAGCACTTCAAGGATCCGGGCGATGCCATCGCCGCAGGTATCGGAATGGTGCACCAACACTTCATGCTCGTCCCAGTTTTCACCGTGGCGGAGAACGTGGTACTCGGTGTGGAGCCCACCACCCTGGGAACGGTGCTCAATCGCAAGAAGGCACGTTCCGAGGTCCGCGATATCTCTCAGAGGTACGGGCTGGCTGTTGACCCGGATGCGCTGGTGGAAACGTTGCCGGTGGGCATCCAACAACGGGTCGAAATTATCAAAGTATTACTTCGCGGTGCCCAGATCCTGGTCTTCGATGAACCAACGGCCGTTCTCACTCCACAAGAGGTGGACGAGTTCTTTGGCATCGTTGAGGAGCTCAAGGGGCGCGGTGCCACCATCATCTTCATCACCCACAAACTCAAGGAAGCACTCGCAATCGCTGATCACATCACCGTCTTGCGAGGCGGCAAGGTGGTGGGCCAGGCAGATCCGAAGACGGCCACGCCGGAAGAACTCGCGGCGATGATGGTGGGCCGGGATATTTCCCTGACCGTTGACAAGGCAGTAGGGGCGCCAGGGAAGGAAGTGCTCGAACTGGTTGACGTCACGTTGACCGATGATTACGGCCGCCCGCTGTTGGACAACGTCACGATGCACGTGGATGCCGGTGAAATCGTGGGAATCGCCGGGATTCAAGGTAACGGGCAAACCGAACTCGTGGAAGCCATTACCGGATTGGTGAGTCTGGCTGAGGGCCAGGTGATGTTCCAAGGGGAAGACATAACTGGTGCATCCCCGCGGGAACGCCACGTGCTTGGTATCGCCCACGTTCCCGAGGATCGCAATCACATGGGCATGGTCAGCTCTTTCACCATCGCCGAGAATCTCATCCTGGATTCGTATTACTCAAAGCCGTACTCCAAGGGTGGTCGATTGCAACGGGGTGCAATCGATTCCGAGGCGCACACCTTGGTGCAGGATTACGACGTACGCCCGCCGCTCATCGAAAACACTGGGGGAGCGCTCTCTGGCGGTAACGCCCAGAAGATGATCGTGGCGCGCGAATTCAGTCGCGATGTGCCCCTCGTGGTGTGTGCGCAGCCCACCCGAGGCATTGACGTGGGATCAATCGA
>JBJOIE010000005.1:0-4131 GCA_046047295.1 Actinomycetota bacterium
ATCAGATCCGCCCCCGCCAATGCGGTGCGTAGGTGCTCAGAGGCATCACGTGGATCACCGATCGGGCTCGCGGCGAGGTAGATCCCGGGGTCACCATGTGCGCCGGAAGCCATGGGCCCATCCTGGCAGCGCCCATACGATGAGTGAATGCGCCGTCCCGATCGCTCCCCCGAAACACTCGTGGAGCGGCTCACCCCATCCATGCCCTCGGCTGGCTGGCGGGGTTGGTTAGGGCCGATCATCGTGGCGGCCATCGCCGGAATCCTGCGCTTCACCGAACTTGGGCGCCCGCATGAAGTTGTTTTTGATGAGACCTACTACGCAAAAGACGCCTGGGGGTTACTGCGCTTCGGAGTAGAACACCAGGAGGTGGAGGGTCACAAGGAACTCATGCTCAGTGCGGGTGACAACTGGCGAGCAGTGGATGTTTTCACCAACGAGGGCTCATTCGTGGTTCATCCACCCATCGGAAAATGGGTCATCGGAATAGGCGAGTACCTCTTCGGGGTAAGCCCCTTCGGTTGGCGCTTCATGGTCGCGCTCCTTGGCACCATCGCCGTGTTGATGATCGCGCGGATCGTGCGGCGACTCACGCGATCAGATGCCCTGGGCATCATCGCAGGACTCCTCTTGGCAATTGACGGGATTCATCTCGTTCTCAGCCGCACCGCGCTCACGGACCTCACGCTGGGATTTTTCGTCCTCGCGGCGTTTGGCGCACTGCTCCTTGATCGAGATCGAACGCGCTCGCGGCTCGCGCACATGGTTCAGCTGCGCGGACTCGATTCCGTCAGCCAAGGCTTGGGGCCATGGCTGGGACTGCGTCCGTGGCGCTGGGCCGCCATCGCGCTGCTTGGGCTCGCAGTTGCCACCAAGTGGTCGGGTGCCTATTTCGCGGCCGCGTTCATAGTGATGAGCCTCGCGTGGGATATCGGTGCCCGCCGTTCGGTGGGGGTTGATCATCCGTATTCGGCAACGCTCGTGCGGGATGCACCAATGGCCCTACTCGGCAGCGCATTCGGAATCGCCGCCATCTATCTCGCGAGTTGGAGCGGTTGGTTCTTCACCGATACTGGTTGGGGCCGTAACTGGGCTGCGGATAAAGGTCCATCGCCCGTTCCGAATGCACTGCGGTCCTGGTGGCACTACCACGCGCAAATGTGGAACTTCCACGTCAACCTCGATGAAACTCACAGCTACCAGAGCAACCCCCTTTCGTGGCCATTCATGACCCGTCCCACCTCCTTCTCCTATAGCGGCGATCTCACCGGGTGTGGTGCAGACAAGTGCTCCGCGGAGGTGTTGGCGCTGGGCAATCCGGTGATCTGGTGGGCCGCGCTCCTCGCCATCCCCTATCAACTGTGGCGCTGGGCAACACAGCGTGATTGGCGTTCTGGTGCGGTGCTCGTCGGCATCGCAGCGGGATGGCTCCCGTGGCTCCTCTATCTCAATCGGACGGTCTTCACCTTCTACACGGTGGCATACGTTCCCTTCGTGGTGATGGCGGTGACGCTGACGATCGGCGCACTCGCCGCGTGGGCGCGGCCTGGTGAAGTCAAGCGCCAACGCACCACATACATCCTCATCACGGTGTATCTGCTTTCTGCCGTCGCGGCGGCATGGTTCTTCTACCCGGTATGGACGGGCGAAGTTTTGCCGTACTCGGATTGGTTGTTACGCATGTGGTTGCCCACATGGGTGTAGTGAATTCGCATGTGGTTGCCCACATGGGTGTAGTGAATTCGCATGTGGTTGCCCACATGGGTGTAGTGAATTCGCATGTGGGCTGATTGACTTCTCCTATGTCTGACGCCGTGCGCACTGTGCTTTTGGGTTATGGGCTCGCTGGGGAGACTTTCCACGGCCCACTTCTGAAGGTCACTCCCGGGATAGAGGTGGTGGGAGTACTCACCTCGAACCCTGAACGTCAGCAACGCGCAGCACGGGATTTCCCGGATGCCGAAATATTTTCCGACGTCAGCTCAGCGCTGCATACCTCGGCGGATCTTGCGGTGGTTGCGGGAGCGAATATCACTCACGTGCCGTACGCCGTGCAGGCACTTGAGGCCGGAAAGCATGTGGTGATCGACAAACCGGTAGCCCCCACAGCCGCGGATGTCCAGAACCTGGCAGACAGAGCACACGCAGCGCAGCGCCACGTGATCGCGTTCCAAAACAGACGCTGGGATTCGGATTTCCTCACCATGCTTCAGGTACGTGATTCGGGTCGCATCGGTGAGATCCATCGCTTCGAATCAAAGTTCGGAAAGTTCGCTCCACGGCCGAAGGGCGCTTGGCGCGAATCCACTGATCCCGCAGACATGGGTGGAGTTCTTTATGATCTGGGATCGCACCTCATCGATCAAGCCCTGGTGTTTATGGGACCGGTGGAGTCCGTAACGGCGTTTGCCCGATCCATTCGGGATTCCGACATTGCTGATGATGATGCAGTTATTGTCCTTCGCCATACTTCGGGCGCATTGAGCTACTTGGTGGGCAGCGTTGCGGCGGCCTACCCGCACCCACGCCTTCTCGCGCTCGGCAGGGAAGGTTCGGCTCGCATTGAGGTGATGGATTCGCAGGAAGTGTCACTGCGAGCTGGTAGATCCCCAAGCGATGCAGGATTCGGCGAAGAAACCCACAGCTTGTTCATTTCCACTTCGGAATCAAATTTCGCCGAAGTGGCAGAGCCGTTGATTCCCGGTGATTGGCTTGCTTTTTATGCGGGCGTGCGCGATGCGGTGCGTGGCGAGGCAGACTCCCCGGTGCCCATCGCGGAAACAGTGACAGCTGCGCGCGTTATTGACGCAGCCCTCCTTTCGGCGCGTGAAGGACGCACCATCACGCTAGCGGATTGACCACTCCCACGTGGTGGTCATTCGCACCGGAGCATCGGCTCGTGCAACGGGTGCGGGTTCCTTTATTGGAGTCTCCAATGCGTTGGGGGCAGCTGTTTGCGGCTCAACACACATCGCCTCAGCAAGTTCATCGAAAATAACGAACCACGGATGTGAATTGATCACGCGAAGTTGTGCCTGCTCTCCCCAGTGAACGCTGACTTCGCGCCCTGGTACCCAGAATGCGTCATCCACGGGTGCGGATTGCTCCTCCCAGGGCCGTAGTGAGCCATCGGCAAAGGCACCCGCCCGTGGGGCGATTTGTGCATCAGGGGCAGACCATCGCGCACGCCCACCCCACAGGCTCTTGGCGAAGTACGGATGCCATCCGATGACCGCCGGGATCGCTGATTCGGTGAAGATCTCCATCTCGGTGATCAGCGTTAGCCCTGATACGCGCCACGTGTAGTTCACATGACCATGCCAGGGAGTTCCGGTGATGACCTGGCGGGCCCGGAACTCGGAATCCCCGAGTTCCCAATCATCGAGTGGGCGATCGAGCACCGTCCCGTGGATGGCCCACTCCATGAAGTTGATCGGTGGGTGAAAATCCGCGTTGTGCACGAGTCCGTTGTTGTCAGCGGTGAGCGCAGTTACTCGGTTATCACGCAATCTGCCTGCCCACGGGACCATCGGATACATCCCATACTGCACCGGATGTGATCCGACAGTGGCCAGTACTTCCTGCCCTTCCACAACCCAGGAAATTGCCCGGCCACCGCATTGCGGATCAAAGGTGATCGTTTGGGAATCTGTCTGGAGAAGCACGTGCTTCATGCGGGGGAACTCCTAGTCACGCACACCAAGAATGTGATCGATCACGAGTTGATCCAAGCGCTCATTGAAGTAACTCCGCTGCGCCAGAGCATCCGGTGTGAATTCCTCTGCAAGTAGTTCCTGGGCGGCGCCTGGGCTGTATTGGCCGATCGTGGGCGAGGCGAGTTCCGGGACGCTGGCATCTGCGAGGGCACGTTGCACGGCGGGATCGGCATCGAATGCTCGGGCCTTGCCTGCCAAAGCAAGGTAGGTACGCATGCACCCGCGGGCGAAATCCCAAATGCCATTACCCCACTCATTTCGATAGGGGCGTGCATCAAAGTGCTTGGGGCCGGCATAGGAACTGTTTTCCAGAAGGCGCACCAACATGAAGTCGTCTTTGATGCCCTCAGATCCAAACCGTAAATCTTGGTCATACCTACCGATCTTTTGATCGTTGAGATCGATATGGAAAAGC
>JBJOIE010000006.1:0-3604 GCA_046047295.1 Actinomycetota bacterium
GATGGGCCAGCCCTTCTTCTTCAGCGCCTTCATGTAGGCGGGGAAGAAGCGCTTGTAGGCACTTTCGAGACGAACCGTGGATGATGCGGAAACCACTTTGGCGGTGGGATCGTATTTGCGGATGATCTTGTAGGCCGCCTGGGTGAGATCCGCCATCTGCTGCGGAGTGCCCTGGTAGAAGTCAGCGAGGTTTGCCTCGTTCCAGATTTGGTAAGCGTCGATGCTGGCGCCGTAGCGCTTCACCACCGTGGTAACCCAGTTCTTCCAGTCCTTCATAGTCGGATTGGAAGCAGCGCCCTTATTGGGGTACCTACCCTGGGACTTATTGGTGGCCGCCCATGCGGGGGTGGAGCCCAGGACGTAAAGGATCGACTTCTGCTGGGCGTTGGCGTTCGAGATGGCGGCGTCCATGCCGTTCCACCAGTACTTGCCCTTCTTCTGCTCCACTTGCCCCCAGGCAACGCCTGAGTCCCAGAGGCGAACCCCGCCATAACTGATCGTGGGCACTGCGCCGTTGGCGATCTCAATCACGTGCATACCGAATTGGGTCGGCGCTACGGGGTTCTCCGCGGCCTGTGCCGCGGGAACCGCGGCGAGGGAGGAGCCGAGGACGGCGATGGATGAAAGGGCAGCAACGATGGCACGGCGCATGGGTTCCTCAACAGGTCGACAACACGTTGACTACGAACCTATCCGACGTGTTGGCCCTCACCAAGTAACGCCGCTCGTTTTGGGGTGCTAGCGCCCTGATTTACCGAGAATGTAGAGGGATTGACCGTCTGTTTCCTTGCCGTATTCGAAATATTCAACTCGTAATCCGGCGTTGCGCACGTGGTTTTCAAAGTGACTGCGGGAAAAGCGCGTGCAATGCAAGCGGCCCTTCCATTCCAGGGGACCGTAGCCCTCTGGATTTTCCTCCCACTCCGGCACATTTTCTTCAACGAAGCAGGTGACGAAGGCGTGACCATCCTCGGTGAGCGCCTGCGCAATCAACTGCAGGTACGCCGGAGTGTCCTCATCATTCATGTGACTGAACACTGAGTATGCGTAGAAGACATCCACCGAGTTCGGCTCTGCTGCGATAGTGCGCTCCGGTGCACCATCGGGGTTGTAGCGCTCATTAGCAACGTCGACGAGCGTGAAACGAAATCCCGGCGCTGCAAGATTGGTGTTCGCCCAATCAATCAATTCCGGCTGAATATCCACACCGTGGTAATCACGAATACGCCCGAGGTGTTCACGTACGCCGATGCCCAGGCGCCCCGCACCACATCCCCAATCCAGCAGTGCTGAATCCGAGGTCAACCCAGCAAGTAACTCGAGCCTGCGAACATCATCTGTAGCGGTGCGAATGAATTCTGCATCATCCTTGAAGTGCGCACCGCCCATGCGAAATCGGCCAGGGGGCAGAACCCCATGGGTCTTCTGTGAAGTGTTGCCCTTCGCGGACCTGCGGTTGAACACGAACGTGAGCCTAGTCGTTAGAGCACACCCATTTTCTGACCTTCAGCACGTAACCATTCACGCGCATCAGGATGCGCCGCCTGTTCGATGATGTTTCGGGCTTGCTCGGATTGCGAACGTCCGAAGATGTCAGCGATGCCGTTCTCGGTGGCTACCGCTGTGTGTTGAAAACTCGTCACCGGCTCGGTGATGATGGGCACGATGGTGGAGACATTTGCCTTGGGATGCCACGATTTCAAGGCGATGAACGCCTGACCCCCGCGTGCGTGCATCGCGCCCACGATGAAATCCGTAGAGCCACCAAAACCGGAATAGATCTTGCCCTTGATGCGTGAGGCATTCGCCTGATCGAACAAATCCACCTGCAGCGCACCATTGACCGAGGTCATATTCGCCTGCTTCTCGATTTTGCCCGGATTATTGGTGAATTCGGTGCGCATCATCCGCACCTTCTTATTTCGGTCCATCCAGGCGTAGAGCTCCTCGGATCCGAAAACAAAAGACGCGGTGATCGGCACGTCTTCATCGAGAGCTCCGCGCCGTTGCATCTCCAAGACCCCATCGGAGAACATCTCGCTCCAGATACGCATGCCCTTGCGGTGGGTCAGTGATGCCAGCACCGCATCGGGTACTGCACCGATGCCTAGTTGCAGGGCCGAGTGATCGGTCACGCGTGCGGCGATACTTTCGCCGATGCTGCGGCTCACGCTGTCTACCTCACCTGCGGTGTGATGCTCGAGGGGTTCGTCCACTTCGATGAGGTAGTCAATTTCGGAGTCATAGATCTGCGCATCACCGTACGTATAGGGCATGTTCGGATTTGCCTGCGCGATCACCAGACCACCGTGCGCACGTGCTGTTTCGATTGCTGCGGGAAGGATGTTCACTTCGATACCGAGACTCACTGTGTCGTGATGGGGCAGCGAGGTGTGCAGTAACACGATGTCTGGCCGATAGGTCTGCGCGATGAGATCCGGGATCATGCTTAAGCGCGCGGGGATGTAATCCAGGCGCGGGTGGTGCCGCATCCCGTTTCCCACGAAGAAGGTCTCGTAGGTAACGCCCTCGCGATCCGGGATCCCGCACTGGGCATTGAGGATGTTGAGGCGATAGTTCGCAATCTCCTCATCCACGATCTGCAAGGTCGCCTTCGGTGTGGCGAAGTTGCCCGCCGCTATGACCCGTGGATTGGGGCCCACTCGGGCGAGTACAGACCGCAACTGATCGAGGGTGATGACGCGCATATACCTATCGTTGCGCGCATTGGTGCGCGTTGCTCAGCGGGGCGCAATCACGGCCGTTGACTATCCATGTGCTCATCACGTTTCACGCACACGAAGATCAGCCGAGATTGAGGAGTGCTGCGACCTTTCCCTGCACATGCACAAGTGCATCGGAGTCAATTTCACCTGCAGCTTTGGCTTTACGCGCTTTCCAGTCAACGGATCGCAGGTGATCGGTGAGCACGGCGCTGCGTGTTCCGTTGAATTCCACGATGACTTCGAATGGGTAACCCTTGATCTGGGAGGTGAGCGGGCAGCAGACCATAAGTCCTGATCTCGCGTTATAGGCCGCGGCTGTGAGCACGAGCGCAGGGCGGCGACCAGCCTGCTCGTGCCCTGTTCGCGGATCAAGACTGAGCCAGACCACGTGCCCGAAATCTGGGATGTAGGTGCGGCTCACCAGATTTCCCTACCCACGGGTGCACCGAAATCAACCTCGCCGTGCACGTTATCGGACGTAATACCGTCAACGAGTCGATCCAATGAGTAGTGCGCCTTGGCGCTGGGCTCAATCACGATTCGGCCGCCATCAACGAAAACACGCACGGGCGTATCGATTTCCACGCCTGCTTCACTCATCACAGACACCGGGATCCGCACGGCCGGACTGTTCCCCCACTTGCGAATACGTGCTTCCACGATTCCACCACCCTGTTCGTCAATGTATCTACATTGTAGACACCATCGTGACAGGTGAGGCGAGTTCGTGGTGGGTGGATGCTCAGGGTCATATCGGAACCATCTGCCATTCGCTGGATCGGTGCAAACGCCTATCCACAGCCTGCGGCCGCTGAGTGCCAGAATGACCAAATGACCGATTCCTTCAACTGGTCCAATAAGAAGGTCTACGTGGCCGG
>JBJOIE010000007.1:0-3179 GCA_046047295.1 Actinomycetota bacterium
GCGAAGATTTTGTCGTTGAGGATCAATTCGTTCGTGGCCGTAACCGTGTTAGTCGGGTTGTACTTGTCATCCTTGGTTACGAACTTGATTTGGCGACCATTGATGCCGCCACTCTTGTTGACGTAGTCAAAGTAGACCTGGGCGCCCTTGGGCACAAAGCCATAAGCGGCCGCTGTGGGTCCACTGAGATCGGTGGTGGAACCGATGACGATCTCAGTCTTGGAAACGCCGGGGTCTGCCGCCTGGGCGGCTCCGGCGGTGCCCACAGCCACGAGTCCCACGGATGTGGCGATCGCGAGCGTGCGCATTGCGATAGAAGTGATCACGAATTCTCCTCACGTGAATCGATGAATGGTCAATGGCGACGAGGAAAACGTTGAGTGTCCCCCACGTTGCCACCACGTGGCCACGAGATTAGGTCAAAACCCGCATTGTGGGAGGAAGTTGGTGAATTTCCCTCGATACCTCAGGTTCTCGTTCGGACTCGGTGCCAGATCTGAGATGCCGTGCCCATGAGGCCGCCGGGGGCCACCAACACGACTGCCACCACGAGGAGCCCATAGAGGAAGTTGGGCGCATTGTCGCTCACACTCGCGGGGAGCCCCATGCCTACGCTGAGTGAATCCACCCACTCGGGAAGCCACACGATGAGCAGGGCGCCAATGACCGCACCGAATAGAGACATACGGCCACCCAAGACCACACCAACGAGCAGTGACAGGGACAGGCCAAGGCCGAAGGCACCGGGTCCCACGAAGGTGAGGATTTGAGCAAGAACTGCACCTGCAAGGGCGGCAAAGAGTGAGCTCACCACGAATGCGGAGACCTTGCTCTGCGCGGGAGCGATACCCACCACGGCCGCCGCCACCGGATCATCACGTACGGCCTGCCAGACCCGCCCTTGCCGGCCGCGCACCATGTTGAGGGCCAGAAAGCCGACAATGCAGGCAACAGCGATCGCTACGGATGCCTGCCATTGCTGCAAGACGAAATCACTGGCTTGCGAGATGGGATCCGCAAATGCATCAGCAGGATCTTCAACGAAGCTTGGCAGAACTTCCGTGGGTTCACTGACGGAATCTGCCACTCCAGACTGTGCGTCATCCACCGTCAACAAATCATCGGCAGCCACACCAGACTGCACATCATCCACCGTCAACAAATCATCCGCAGCCACACCAGACTGCACATCATCCACCGTCAACAAATCATCCGCAGCCACACCAGACTGCGCATCATCCACCGTCAACAAATCATCCGCAGCTGCCGGTGATTCATCTGTAATGCTGGTATCAGTTTGTTCGTCGATGAAGAATTCATCAAGCCCAGAATCGTCATATTGGGCTTCTTCCGCCATTTCCCCGGATGCGGGATATCCGCCTTCGGGGTAGGGCACGATCAATTTGAGACCTTCGTCTCCCCCAAGTAATGCTGGGAAGCGATTCACGATCGCGGGAACGCCTACCGCGATGCCAAGGGTGAGCCCAGCGAGGTAGGGGCCCCGAAGCCGCGCACCTAGTGCGCCGATTACTAAGCCTGCGATAACCCCGCCGATTCCAGCAAAGACCATGGACCAGACGGCGTTCCAAGGAACTCCAATGATCGGCACGGTTGACCAATGCATGCTGGTGAGCGCGAAAACGTAGCCGCCAATGGCCATGAGCGCGCCATTACCCAGAGACACTTGCCCGCTGAGCCCCACCAGAATCGTCATACCGAACATGGCAGTGACGTACATGGCAGCCAGCGCCAAGTAGTAGCTCAACTGAGCATCGACAATCATGTTCAACCGACTCAGGAGCGCCCACAGTATGAAGACCAATAATGCGTGGCTCACTAATCGCGAGCCAGGCATCCGCATCGTCAGCTCATTGAATCTATTGGCCATCACACAGACCTCGCTTTGTGATGGTTGAACACACCTTCAGGCTTGAACCACAGGTTCAGGGCAAGCAGGACTAGAGCTACTAGGGCAGCGTTGCTCGCGTCGCTATAACCAGTAACGAGCGAGAGCACCAATCCCGTGCCAATTCCGAATGCCACCGCGCCCACCAAGGAATCGAGCCCACCGATCACTGCGGCCGTGAAAGCGAACACCAGGAAGATGTCGAAGGAATTCGGTGAAACCGTTGCGGTTGGCGCCACGAGCACGCCTGCGACCGCTCCCACCATGCCGGCGATGACCCATCCCAAAGCGAGCATGCGGCTCACTCGGATTCCGGAAAGCCTGGCTACCTCCGGGTTGAAAGCAGATGCCCGCATGCTCAAACCAACTTTGGTCTTGGTCATCACGATGCTCAGGATCAACACCAGGAGGATCGCAACTCCCAATACGAGAACGTCGTACTGGGTGAACGGGACAACCCGCCCGAAGATCGAGAGACCGGTATAGGGAACCGGAGTGGGGAATGCACGTGGCTCCGGTGACCAAATCATCGCGGAAAGTGACTGCAGGGCGATAAGCACGCCGAAGGTTGCAATGATTGCTCCGGAAGAATCTGCGCGCCGAACCGGACGCATCACCAACACGTGGACGATCAATCCGAGCACCGCTCCAGCTGCGATACCTCCCAGAAGTGCGATGAGCCAGGATCCGGTTACGTTCAGCAGCGTCAGCGCAATGAATGTAGTGAACATCGCCTGACCCACCTGCGCGAAGTTCACGACTCGCGTGGAGCGCCACACCAGCACGAGGGCGAGTGCCATCAGCGCAATGACTGCGCCATTCGCAATGCCGCCGAGGAAGAAGTCGATGAAGTTACCCATTCACACTCCTAGTACCCCAGATATGCATGTCGAAGTTGCTCATCAGATGCGATCTCGGCCGCCGAGCCAGACATCACGATCTGCCCGAGGTTGAGCACGATGCCGGTCTTGGCCACGCGAAGTGCCGTGGTTGCGTTCTGCTCAACAAGCAGCACCGCCAGTCCACTATCCCGCGCCATCTTTTCCACGAGTTCAAGAATCTGCGTGACGATAAGCGGGGCAAGTCCCAAACTCGGTTCGTCCAAGAGCAATGTTTGTGGTCCGCACATCAGTGCGCGACCGATAGCGAGCTGCTGGCGTTCACCACCGCTGAGAGTGTCTGCCCGCAGATGTTTGCGCTCAGCAAGGATGGGAAACAGGGTGAACACTCGATTCTCCGATGCGGTGCGCTGGGCGTGCGTGCGCCACATGCC
>JBJOIE010000008.1:0-3666 GCA_046047295.1 Actinomycetota bacterium
TTGCTGAGAACTACGCCTGGCACATTCTCAACCGTCTCGCAGAACGTGGCACCGATATTCGTGATCGCATTCTGTGGCATGAGGTGCATACGCCTGCAGACCTTGAGGCGACGGTCCGCGCACCGGGAGGCAGCATCTACGGTCAATCAAGTAACGGTGCACGCGCTGCCTTTGCCCGGCCGGCAAATCAATCTCCCATCCCTGGGCTCTACCTCGTGGGTGGTTCCGCGCACCCGGGGGGTGGCCTGCCATTGGTGGGCATGGGTGCCGAGATCGTGGCCGAGGCGATCGGCCGCGCCTAACCAGGTGGCGGCCCATCCTCCTGCCACCCGGCGAGGCGCCCGTGCTCAGACACCGCGCGCAGCCGAGCTTCTGTGGGAACTTGGCATTCCTCGGTGGCGACCACCATCAATTGATCCCCTGCGCGTAACCGGGTGTTGTCGTCGGGAACCACAACACCGCCTGCACGTTGGATAAGTGAGACGGCAGCACCCGGCGGTAATCCCAACTCAGTTACGTAGGTGCCCACGAAGCCAGACTGCTCAGGGACTTCAACTCCGAGGACCACCGTCCCCATGGCATCTAGCGGCGCTGATTCCACGTCAATGGCACGCGGCTCATCGGGCAGGATGACCCCCACCGCCTCACTCACCTTCGGCAGCAATGGCGTTTGGATAGCAAGAAGTGCCAGCACCACGAGCAGAGTCGCATCAAATACCATCTCAGCACCGGGAACACCTAATCCCAACGGAATTGCCGCGAACACAATGGGAACGGCACCGCGAAGTCCAGCGAATCCGGCAAAGACGGTATTTCGAATTCCGAATCGAAATGGCAATAGGGATGCAGCAGCCGCTAACGGCCTGGCCACCAGGATGATTAAGCCCGCGGTGACCAGGGCAAGCGGGATGACCTGGGGAAGGCGCTCAACATCGGCAAGTAGTCCGAGCATCACGAAGAGGCCGATCTCAGCGATCCAGGCCAGGCCATCGGCAAAGCCAATAACAGAGCGGCGGTGCGGCAGCCGAGGGGCCGAACCGATGATCACCGCGGCTATGTACACGGCCATGAACCCGGAGGTGTGAAGAACCGATGCGGCTCCATAGGCCACCACCGCAAAGGCCAAAGCCGCAATCGGATAGAGACCGATGGCGGGGAGGGCCAATCGAGGCAATGCCCAGCGCGCGGCATACCCGATGGCAACACCAACGAGTGCGCCGCCGATGAGTTCGGCGAGCACGATAAGTGGAATCGACCACCAGGGGTCACGGCCGATGGCACCTGAACTGATCACGCTCACCAGCACCACCACGGGTGCGTCGTTGAACCCAGCCTCGGCCTCAAGAAGGGTGCGTAAACGCTCCGAGATTCGTAACTTGCGCATCACCGAGAAAACGGCAGCAGCATCTGTTGCCGCAAGCACCGTGGCAATCAGCAAAGCAACTTCGGTGTCCACCCCGATCCACAGGATGAGCGGAACCGCAACAACAGTGATGCTGATGGCCACACCAAGTGAGGCGAGCGCAATCGCCGGCCACATCACGGATTTCAATTGGGCAACAGGGGTAGTGAAGCCGCCCTGGGCCAGAATCAGAACCAGTGCGGCATAGCCCAGAGCGGGTGCTATGGACGCATCCGTGAGATGTAGCGAAGGGAAGGCCGATCCCAGGGCCAACCCCAGGACGAGATAGAGCAGGAGGCCTGGCACCCCGAGTTTGCCCGCTACCCGAACACCAAGCACCGAAACGAGTACAACGGCCCCACCCACGAGGAGGGCTATGGCAAGTGCATCAAGTGTCATGTGGGGCCCCGTCCCCGCTACCGACGAGCTCCAAGGCCCAAGGCCTGATAGATCTCCATCGTTGCCGTCGAACGATTGAGGGTGTAGAAGTGCAAGCCGGGTGCACCCAGATCGAGAAGCTCCTGGCTGAACTCCGTGGCCACCTCGACACCGAGTGCGCGCACCGCAGCCTGATCATCACCAAGGGCGTGGAATCGTTGCGCAAGTTCATGGGGAAATTCGGCCCCGGACAGGGAGGCGAATCGTTCGATTTGCGACACGTTAGTTACCGGCATGATGCCCGGCAAAATCGGCATCGTGCAGCCCGCCTCGCGCGCGAGTTCAACCAGACGCGCATAGTCCTTGGCTCGGAAGAACAACTGCGTGATGGCATATTCCGCTCCGAGCGCTTGCTTGCGCGCTAGAACCCGAGCATCCGCGCGGCGATCGGTCGATTCAGGATGACCTTCCGGAAATGCTGCAACACCGATACTGAAATTCCCCAGTGAACCGATGAATTCCACGAGCTCATCTGCGTGACGAAATCCCTCTGGATGCGGATGCCACTCCTCGCTCACTCCGTTCGGCGGATCACCCCGTAGTGCCAGGATGTTGGCAATCCCCGCGGCTGCATATTCGGCCACCACCTGGGCCACCTCAGTAGCGGAGGCATCCACGCAGGTGAGATGCGCAACGGGTACCAGGTTCGTGTCGCGTGCAATTTCTCCGGTGATACGCACCGTTCGATCCCGCGTAGAACCCCCGGCACCGTAAGTCACGGACACGAAGGTCGGATCAAGTGCTTCCAGGTTCCGAATCGTTTCCCAGAGCTCAGCCTCCCCCGCCGCGGTCTTCGGCGGGAACAATTCGAAGGAGAAGGAGGGCTTGCCGGCAGAAAGGAGCTCGCCCACGCGTGCGGTTGGCTGCGCTGTGGGCCGAGACATAGCCGAAGCCTAGGCAATGGGCCATCAAGGCCAATGTCCCCTAACCCTTGTAGATGCTCCGAGGTGCCCTCCCCCCTAAAGTGAATGGCATGAGCAGCGGCGTTGACCCGATACGCCAACCACTTGAGGTCGGGAATTTGCGGCCACGAATCCAATCCGTGGTGGATGCGGTGCTTCAGGAGCAGGGTGGCGTACTCGCGGCCATCGGTTCAGACCTCGCGCCGCTCACCGAATCACTCGTGGGCCTGCTGAGCGGGGGAAAGCGCCTGCGCGCGGCCTTTTGTTATTGGGGCTGGCGCGCCACGGCACCTGAGGATCAGCACGCCTGGGACGAAGCCGTGGTCAGCGCTGCAACCGGTCTGGAGTTCCTACAGGCCTGCGCACTCATCCATGACGACGTAATGGATGGATCTGATACTCGCCGGGGGCTACCAGCCGCACATCGTCAATTCGCCGCCCTGCACCGCGAGAGTGATTGGCACGGATCACCGGAGACGTTCGGCATTGGGGCCGCGATTCTGCTTGGTGATCTCTGCCTGAGTTGGGCAGATCTTGTGCTTCTCGAGGCCCCACTTCCCACCCAAGCCCTCCAGCGTGCAAAACCGGTCTACGACAACATGCGCACGGAGCTGATGGCGGGCCAATACCTCGATTTACTGGAGCAAGCACGTGGTGGTGGCTCCACCGAACGTGCCCTTCGTGTGGTGCGCTACAAGTCCGCCAAGTACACGATCGAAAAGCCCCTGCACCTCGGGGCGGCAATTGCCGGTGCCTCACCCGAAAAAATGGAAGCGCTCAGCGCATATGGATTACCCCTCGGCGAGGCCTTCCAACTTCGCGATGACATCCTCGGGGTCTTTGGTGATCCCTCGGAGACAGGCAAACCCGCGGGTGATGATCTGCGTGAAGGCAAGCGCACGGTCCTCATCGCCATCGCGACCG
>JBJOIE010000009.1:0-2732 GCA_046047295.1 Actinomycetota bacterium
AACCACACCAGGCCGAGGGTTATCGGAACAAAGAAGAAGTGATAGACGGTTGTCACACCGAATTGCCATCGGGCAAGCTCTAGGGCTTCCATGGGAACTCCTCACCACATGTGTATGGCTCCATTCTTTCCCTTATATAGAGGTATGAACCACTCCTTCGGTCAGCATTTTCCGGGACTTTGGTCCCAATTCACCTGATTGCAGAAGACGCCCAACCCCTGGCGCGGTTCACCGGGGCTTCTGTCACACTCAGCACTTGTGACCGCCACCCCCGACGTGCGCGGGGTGGTACGCGCCCCGGCGAGCAAGATTGCGCCGCCGCTCATCACCCTGTGGCTGATTTGGGGTTCCACCTACCTGGGCATCGCGATGGTTATCCAATCCATGCCCTCCCTATTACCCAATGGCATGCGCTTCCTCGCCGCGGCCTTCATCTTGATCCCCATCGTTATTGCGCGCCACGGTCTATCTGCTCTACGAGTCACGGCAGCGCAGTTGCGTGCGTCTATCACCATGGGATTGATGTTGCTCACCGCCGGAATTGGAATGATTTCCCTTGCCGAGCGTTACGTTCCATCTGGAGTGGCGGCACTCATCGTTTCTGCCATGCCACTGTGGATCATTCTGTTTCGACTCAAAGCCGGTGACCGTCCTTCGCGTCTCACCCTGGTGGGTGTTGCCATCGGCCTCCTCGGCCTGATGATCATGCTGTTGCCCGGTGGCACCGAACCCGTTGCCGGCAGCGACGCCGATGTTGCACTCTGGTCACTTGGTATCACCATCACGGCATTCCTGTGGGCGCTGTTCTCCTGGCGTTCCTCGCGCTACGACCTTCCCAAGAATCCGCTGACCACCACCGTTTATGAGCTCCTCACGGCTGGGGTTGCGCTCTCCGTTATCGGCCTCGTTTTTGGGGAACGCATCGACTTCGGCTCGGTAACGAGCATTTCCTGGTTTGGCTGGGGCTTCCTGGTCTTGGCATCCGTTCTGGCATACACGGCATATGTATGGCTGCTAGGGAATGCGCCGATGTCACTTGTCTCCACCTACGCATACGTCAATCCCGTTGTTGCGGTATTCCTGGGTTGGCTGATTGTTGGTGAGCCGATCACTACGGATGTGGTCATCGGGCTATCCATCGTGGTGGGTGGTGTGGTGCTCGTGGTAAGTGGTGAGCGCCAGCGAGACCTAGTTCCAGAAGAGCACGCCTAAGGCTTATCCGGTGACTATCGTCACCACATGGCAGTACGGGGACTGCACATACTCCGCCGCGCGGATCTGCGCGGACGAATCCTCATTGCCTGGAGCATCACCATCGCGGTGATCGTTGTCCTCCTCGGCGTGGTGACCATCTCATTCATTTCCACGAGTCGAACTACGAACGAATTGGATACGGTGTGGCAGCCGGCTGAGGCAACGGTGGAGGAGCTGGCCCGAGCGCAAACGGCGGCGTCTGCACACCTGGCTGACTATGTGATCTCCCAACGGGAACGATCCTTCACTGGCTATCTGGAGTCTGTGGAATTGGCGCAACAGAAACTCGATGAACTTCAAGCCATCGCCACGCAGCATGATCCCCAACTCCTGGTGCTCGTGGATGCATCGCGTGCCACCCAGGATGCGTGGATCGCAGCTGACGCAACTTCCACCCTTGCGGCTCTCGAAGCGGGAAATACCCGCGCTGCAGCTCGTGCGACCAACCGCAAAGCCGCCTGGATGGCATATGACGACATGATGGCGAGCACGAAGGAACTCAATGCAGGTATCACCGCGCGCGGCGTGGAGAGCTACTCCGCGCAAAACAGCACCACTCGCACACTCATCATCATTCTTGGAATCACCGCTCTCACCCTCGTGCTCCTACCATTAGCCGCACTCATCGCACTTCGGCGTAGCGTGCTTGATCCACTTGACGCTCTGCGGGGGGACCTGCAAAAGGCCGCACAGGATGATCACACGCAGCCGATTAGGCCACATGGTCCTAGCGAGTTGCGCGACGTTGCCACGGACGCAGAAACACTGCGCCGCAATCTCGTGGAGGAAATCGATATCGCTCGAGCCGCAACGCGCGGACTCGTTCAAGATGCCCCCATCGCCGCCGCCATGGCTCAGGCGGTGGCACCGCCACCGACGCCAGAGTCCCCTGGTCTCCTCATTGCTGGCACCTCGAGCACCGCTGATGGCGTGGTGCCTGGTGATTGGTGGGAGGTGCTGCACGGACGCCACGGAGTAACGCACCTGGTGGTGGCCGATGTGGCAGGTCACGGCCCGGAGGCCGCGGTAGTTGCCCTGCAGGCGCGCGCGCTGATCAGGGGCTCGCTAGCTATCGATGGCGGCCTGGTGTCCACTGTCGAACAGTTAGTAGCGAGTGGCTGCTGCGATGCACTTCACATCACGCTCGTTATCGCAAGTATCGATTCGCAGCGCAACACCGTGACCTGGGTAAATGCGGGGCACCCAGCACCGCTCATAGTCACGGGTGCCAAGGAGCAACGGGTGCTCACGCAGACCGGTCCGCTCATCTGCGCGATCGGTGGTGAATGGTCGGTGCACAGCTCGCCCTTCAACGTTGATGATGTTCTCGTCGCATTCACCGATGGCCTGGTGGAAAGAACCGGGGATCACGGAGTTGACGTGGAAACCACGTGGCTGAGCACCCTTATCCGGGGACTGGATGCCCCCGTGCGGCGCGATCCCTTCGAAGTCTTGCGGCGGGTGGTCGATTCCATTCG
>JBJOIE010000010.1:0-6152 GCA_046047295.1 Actinomycetota bacterium
TCGGGTGTGCCAATCGAGGTTAGATAAATCGAGCTCCACCGAGCTGGTACGTCTTCCACCACCACCGCAAGTAGCGTGAAGAGACCAATGAGAATGAGGGTGGGCGATAGGGGAATGCGCGACCGTGCTCGCAATAGCGGAACTGATCCCGGATCGGCTGCGCCGGAGGTCGCTTCAGCAACGTCATCGTCGTTTGCCGCTAGGTGAGAATCCGGATCCTTACCTGGCAGCGTCCAGCCGGCTGCCACGATCCCGCACCCCACCGCGATCACCGCTGCGATCAGCAAGCTCATGAGGAGGGAGACGCCGAGCGCAGCACTGAGTGCGCCTAGGCCACCACCAATGACGGTTCCTAAGGACCAATAGCCATGGAAGGAATTCAGGATCGAACGCTGATAGAGCTTCTGCACACGAATACCATGTGCGTTCATCGCCGCATCCATCACCGCATCCATGCCGCCTAACCAGGCGAGCAGCAATGCCAGGGCAACGGCGTTCGGCGCGATCGCAATCAACGGGACGAGCGGCGCAAAGAGCATCAAGGTCACTAGTGCGGTGCGCCCACTACCCCAACGGGCGGCGGCAACGCCAGCCCAGGGGCCGAAGAGCAATCCACCCACGGCAGCACAGGCCAAGACGATGCCGAGCGTGGCATCGGACATGTTGAGTGACGTTTGGATCTCGGCGAGGCGCGGCAACCACACGCTGAGCGAGAGACCATTGGCCAGGAAGAGCAGGGAAACTGCGATCCGCGCCTTGCGATCGCGCTCATCGGATGTGATGTTCGCCCCCATGGGAGGGACAGTAGGACACGGCATTCGCGCATCGTTAGCATCGCCATCAGGTAGCCGTATTGATCTCGGAGGATCCATGACCCAGCCCCGCCCCTTGCGCTCTCGCCGATCCAATCTGGCGGTACCGGGCTCCAGCGTGAAGATGTTGGAGAAGGCCAAAGGTCTTGCTGCCGATCAGGTGTTCATGGACATTGAGGATGCGGTTGCGCCCCTGGCCAAGCCCGAAGCGCGTAAGAACATCGTTGCTGCGCTCAACGAGGGCGGGTATGACGACAAGGTGCGCTCCGTACGTGTCAATGATTGGACCACCCAGTGGACCTATCAAGACGTAGTGGAAGTGGTCGAGGGTGCCGGGCCCAATTTGGATTGCATCATGTTGCCGAAGGTGCAAAATGCCGAGCAGGTGAAAGCCCTGGACATGCTGCTCACTCAAATCGAGAAGTCCAACGGCTTCGAGGTGGGGCGGATCGGCATCGAAGCGCAGATCGAGAATGCTGCTGGTTTGATCAATGTCGATGCCATTGCGCAGGCGAGTCCGCGGGTGGAAACGATCATCTTCGGGCCCGCCGATTTCATGGCGAGCATCAATATGAAATCCCTCGTGGTGGGTGAGCAGCCACCCGGATATGACGTGGGCGATGCGTATCACTACATCCTGATGCGCATCCTCATGGCCGCACGCGCATTCGACAAACAAGCGATCGATGGCCCGTATTTGGCGATTAAGGATCTCGATGGCTATCGCCGTGTTGCCGGACGCAGCGCTGCGCTTGGTTTTGATGGCAAGTGGGTGCTCCACCCGGATCAGATCGCCGCGGCGAATGAAGTGTTCTCACCTAAGCAAGAGGACTATGACCACGCGGAATTGATCCTCGATGCTTATGAGTTTTACACATCCGCTGCGGGCGGTGCGCGTGGCGCAGCGATGCTCGGCGATGAAATGATCGATGAAGCCTCACGCAAGATGGCGATTGTCATCGCAGCGAAAGGGCGTGCCGCGGGAATGGCGCGCACCCAAACCTTCGAGCCACCACAGCAGTAAGGGGATAACCTATGGGCACTTTGCTTCGTACCGAAGGCCTGGATGAAATCCAGACGGAAATCCTCGCTGCAGTACGCGAATACGTGGATAAGGAAATCCTTCCCATAGCCACCGAACTCGAGCATCGAGACGAGTATCCGCAAGAAATCGTTGATGGGCTCAAAGAACTTGGTGTCTTCGGCCTGATGATTCCTGAGGAATACGGCGGACTTGGTCAGTCGCTACTCACCTATGCCTTGGTGGTTGAGGAAATCTCCCGCGGATGGATGAGCGTGAGCGGTGTGATCAACACCCACTTCATCGTGGCGCACATGATCCTGCAGCACGGAACCGAAGAGCAAAAGCAGCGGCTGCTCCCGGGCATGGCTACGGGTGAGATTCGCGGTGCCTTCAGCATGTCTGAGCCCGGCTGCGGGTCTGATGTAGCGGCCATCACGTCCAAGGCCGTTCGCGATGGTGATGATTACGTACTTACCGGTCAGAAGATGTGGCTCACCAATGGTGGTTCCTCCACCATCGTGGCCGTACTGGTGCGAACCGATGACGCGGCACCTGAAGGCTCTAGCGTCTATAAGCGGATGTCGACCTTCCTAGTGGAGAAGCCTGAAGGTTTCGGTGAGGTGCGGCCAGGTTTAACGATCCCCGGCAAGATCGAGAAAATGGGCTACAAGGGAGTGGACACCACCGAACTGATCATGGATGGATTGCGCCTCCCAGTGACCGATCTACTCGGCGGTGAACCCGGACGCGGTTTCTATCAGATGATGGATGGCGTTGAAGTGGGACGCGTCAACGTTGCCGCCCGTGCCTGCGGTCTGGCCATGCGCGCCTTTGAACTCGGAGTGGACTACGCGCAACAACGCGTCACCTTTGGCAAGCCGATTGCTGAGCATCAGGCCGTGGCCTTCCGATTGGCGGACATGGCAACCAAGGTTGAAGCCGCCCACCAGATGATGGTGATGGCCGCACGCACCAAGGATTCCGGTGCCCGTAATGACCTTGAGGCAGGTATGGCCAAGTACCTAGCGAGTGAATACTGCAAGGAAGTGGTGGAGGATTCATTCCGCATTCACGGTGGCTACGGCTATTCGAAGGAATACGAAATTGAGCGGCTCTACCGCGAAGCACCCATGCTCATGATCGGCGAGGGCACTGCGGATATCCAGCGAATGATCATCGCGCGCCGGCTCCTCGAGGAATACAAGATCCGCACCTAATGACAGATGTTCGGATTCCCTGTGCGGGAGCAGTGTGTTTCGATCAACGGGGACGGCTGCTACTCATTCAGCGAGGCCACGAACCCGCCCAAGGCCAATGGACTTTGCCCGGTGGACGCTGCGAAGTAAATGAGGCATCCGAATCCGCCGTGGTTCGGGAAGTGCGCGAGGAAACGGGACTCGAGGTTGAGGTCATCCGCTACGTAGGAACGGTGGAGCGAGCCGCTGCAACTGATCGTGTGTACGTGATCGATGACTTCCTCGTGGCTGTCACCGGTGGCACATTGCGTCCGGGCGATGATGCTAATGATGCTGCCTGGGTGCCGGTGGATGCGCTCACCGAATGGGATCTCACCGAAGGCCTTCTCGATGCCTTGCGCGCCTGGGGATTACTTGGGGTGAATGTCGGCGAAGGCGCATAGTCTGCGTTGGTGAGCGAATTCGTCAAACTCTCGCCGAGTTCTATGGGCGCATGGCTCAATTGCCCGCGCTCCTACTACTTCCGCTATATCGCTAAACCAAGAATTACGAAAACTACGTGGGCGCATTTCTCGCTGGGCAACTCCATCCACGCGGCACTGAAGAAGTGGTGGGAGTTACCGCTCGAGCAGCGCACTGAAGCAACCGCGCAGGAACTCGTCAAGACGTCATGGCAATCAGGTGGCTATCGGGATGCCGAGCAATCCCAGAGGTGGCTCTCCCTGGCGCAGGCGATGGTGGCCAGCTATGTGGCTGATCTCGATCCGAGGCGTGAGCCACTGAGCCAGGAGCGCACCATGGCATTTCGTACCGAACACACCATCATGGAAGGTCGTATCGATCGCCTCGACGATCGCGGTGATGAAATTGTGGTGGTGGATTACAAGACGGGTAAGTCCGTTCCCGATGCCGACACCGCGAGATCGTCAGAGGCATTGGCCATGTACGCGCTCATGGTGCAACGCAGTCTGCGGCTACCGTGCACTCGCGTGGAGTTGCACCATCTGCCCAGTGGTCAGATAGCGAGCTGGACGCATTCCCAAGCATCCCTGGATTCGCATTTGCATCGTGTGGAATCCATTTCGATGGATGTTCGTCGGGCACGGGACACACTGGAACAACTCGATGATCCTGATGACTCGGTCCTTGCGAATCTATTTCCGCCAAGCCCGAGCGCGCTGTGTGGCTACTGCGAATATCGCGCACTGTGTCCTGATGCCCAGGGTGATCGCAAGGAACCATGGGCTGCGTTGCAGGAAGAGCCCACTTCCTCACCTGACTAGCGCCGCCCAACTTCCGCCCACACGTTGAGCAGGTCGCCGTGGCGATCGAATCCCCACTCGCGGGCGAGTTCACTGATAAGTAGTAAGCCGCGTCCGTGCTCAGCTAGGTCTGCAGGTGAGTTGTCCGCTCGCTTGGGGGTGCCGTGGCTGATATTGCTTACGGTGGCAATCACGGAATCATCGCGAACTCGAAGGCTAAACGTTATGGGGCCGATGCCATGCTTCCAAGCATTCGTCACCAACTCAGATGCCACGAGCTCGATGTCAGCTGTTTCACACCAGTCGATCAACGTCTCGCGAATATGCCATCGCGCTTCGGCGGCCGCACGGGCATCGTGGGGTAGCTCCCATTCTGCTAGGAGTTCATCGCCCGAAGAAGTGCTGCTCATGACACTGACCACAATAGGTCCATGTCTGGCGTGAACAAGGGTCAAGTCCTGGCTATCGCCAATCAAAAAGGGGGAGTGGGCAAGACCACCACCGCCGTGACCGTTGCCGCTGCGCTCGCTGAACTCGGCCAGCGTGTACTACTCATCGATGCTGATGCCCAGGCCTGTGCCACCTTCAGTCTGGGCATTGATCCAGAGGACCTTGATCCCGGCTCGAATCCGCTGCTTGATCTCGGTGCCACCGCAGACCGCGTTCGCGCTGCCATTCTGTCCACGCCCAATGGAGTAGATGTGTTGCCCGCGATGGGATCACTGGCTCGAGCAGATGACGCCTTAAGTGATCGCCCAGAACGCCATCGTGTGCTGCGAGTACTCGTGCGCCCACTCACCGAAAACTATGACTGGATCATCATCGATTGTTCACCGTCACTGGGCCTCTTCACGATTAACGCGCTCATCGCTGCAGATCGCGTGCTCGTTCCCGTTCAGTGCGAGACCCTGGCTCATCGAGGGGTGGGTCAACTTATGGAAACCATTGATGAGGTTCGTACGTGGGCTAATCCGGAGCTGCGAGTAGTGGGGATCCTTCCAGTGGGATTTGATTCACGCACCGTGCACTCGCGTGCTGTACATGATGATCTTGCTACGCGTTATGAGGTCCCACTCCTGAACGCCATTCCGCGCAGCATCCGATTTGCGGAAGCCCCAGCCACCGGTCACACGATTCTGGCTACCGCACCGCAGAGCCCTGGGGCGAATGCCTACCGCCAGTTAGCGAAAGCGCTACTCGGCTGAAGCCCCGCGCTTCGTGCGCTTGCGCGGACGGCGCGGCTCCTTGGAGTCTTTGGCCGACGGTGACCGGTCTGACTTCGGCTTGTCCGAACGCGGCTTATCCGACTTCGGCCTATCCGACTTCGGCCTCTCGGAACGCGGCTTGCTTGAACCCTGCGATTTCTTGTTCTTACCTGTTTCGCCGAGATCTTCCACTGCTTCTGCCGAAAGACCTGCGCGGGTGCGTTGATCCTTGGGTAGGCGTCCGGTGGCACCGGCTGGAATCTGTAGCCCGGTGTACACGTGCTCGCTGGTGGAGTAGGTCTCGAGAGGATCCTTGAAGGGAAGCTTGAGTGCGCGATCAATCATTTGCCAGCGCGCAATGTCTTCCCAATCCACCAGGGTGACGGCTACGCCTGAGGCACCGGCTCGGCCGGTACGTCCGATGCGGTGGAGATACGTCTTCTCATCCTCGGGGCATTCATAGTTCACAACGTGGGTGACATCGTCTACGTCAATGCCACGTGCTGCCACGTCTGTGGCTATCAGTACGTCAACTTTTCCGGATCGGAATGCGCGCAAGGCTTGTTCTCGGGCACCTTGGCCGAGATCACCATGCACAGCACCCACCGCGAATCCACGCTCGGTCAGCTCGTCAGCAATCTTCTGAGCTTTAC
>JBJOIE010000011.1:0-3150 GCA_046047295.1 Actinomycetota bacterium
GTGGCGATGATCGTGGTGGTGTTCGTTGTCTTGCGCAGTTTCACGCGCACGAACTTTCCATGGTTGTTGGCTGCAGTATCCGGCGGTCTTGATGCGACTGCCAATGGTCTTTTTCAATTAGCGAGTCAACGTGGACTGCTCGCGATTGTTGCGGTTATCGGTTCACTGTATCCAGCTGCCACGGTTGTACTCGCGAGGATTTTCCTGAATGAAAAGCTCAATCGCATTCAGGTGAGCGGGGTTGTGCTTGCACTTGCAGCTGCCGCTTTTCTCGCTGTGAACTAAGCCTCCAGCGCGGGATCGGAATCCGTGGGGGCAGCCTCGCCTGTTCCAGCGAATCGGCCCACGAACATCAACCCGTAGCCAACGAATGGTCCGATTAATAGCGCGAAAAGCACTGTGCCGATGCCGACGGTGCCACCGAGCAGCCAACCGATAATCACCACTACTACCTCGATACCTAAGCGCACCGCGTAGATAGGCCAACCTGTGCGGTTATGGATGCCGGTCATTGCACCATCACGCGGCCCTGGCCCGAGGTTGGTGGTCAGGTAGAGACCACTTCCTAGTCCGATCAAGGCCACACCGAAAATCACGGCGATGAGTTCGGCGATCGGGTGGGTGAGATCTGGTAGGACGAGGACGCCTACCTGTAGGGCGGCGGCGATGATGATCGCATTCGCGATGGTCCCCAGGCCAGGCCGTTCTCGCAATGGAATCCAGATCAGGAGTACTAGCACGCTAATAATGAATGTGGTTGCGCCGATGGCCAGGCCCGTGCGCACGGATAGTCCCTGTGCAAACACCGTCCACGGCCCATTACCCAGTCCAGCTTTCACAACCACGGCTTCGCCGAGCCCGAAGAGTGTTAGTCCGAGCACGAGGACGGCAAGCGTGCTTGGCCGAGCCGACCATCTGCGCGCCGAGCGCCACCGGGTGATGGGCACCGTGCGTGCAGGTGAGTACCAAGCCATGGAAGTTCGCCTTCTCTACGGAAAAAAACCAAGGTTCGCAGGTCAACTCGGCTGCGGTGGGCTAGCGTAGTGAGATGCGTGTCCCCCTCTCGCGTCCCCTGAGTATCGGTATCGCAATCACCAGTCTCGTTATTGCGGGTACAACCCTGACCGGCTGTGGTGGCGGAGATGCGGAAGTCACCGAAGACGCGGCGGCCACGCAGGCAGCGGTCGAGGAACTGACGGGTGGACCAGTGGAATTGCTCAAACTTCAGGAGACCACGATCCTCGATCAGCGCATCGAATACCCCAAGAAAAAGCAGGCGCGCATCACCAGCGATATCGCCGTCTTGGAACCGGGCCAGGAAACCGGCTGGCGCAGGTACAAGGTGCCGGTCTACGTATACGTGATGGAAGGCACGCTGACCGTCGAGTACGAGACCGCAGTCACTCGTGATTTCGCTGCAGGCACCGCATTCATTCAGGCGACTGGAACAGATTTCAATGGCATAAATAAAGGTGAGGTGCCGGTGCGTCTTCTCCAGGTCTTCATGGGGGTAAAGGGCACCAAGAACATCGCTGTTCGCTAGTCGAGGGTGGCTTTTGGCGAGCGGATGAGGGTAGAAGGGCTTACGCTGCCGCGATGCTGACCATCCGCGAACCCAAGGTGATGGCGTTGCCATTGCTGGCGGTGAGCTGCGCCTGGGTGTTCGTAGCGGTGATGCCGATGCAGCACCAAGGAGCCGCCTACTTTGCTGGGTGGACGGTCATGGTCATCGCGATGATGGTGCCCACGGTCATGCGCCCGATGCGTCGGCTGGCCAATGGTTCGCTGGCACGGGCTTCAGCTTTTCTCGCGGGATATATAGGCGTCTGGATGATCGGCGCCCTGCCGGCGTTCTTCCTGATGGACATTGCCATGGGTGCTCCACTGTTGACCGGTGTGGCGTGGGTGGCCGCGGGCATCGTTCAGATCGCACCCGGGACCGCGGAGTCATTGCGAAGTTGCTCGCGCCTATCCACTGATGGTCACCCGTTGCGCGCAGGAATCCGACAAGGGTTGTGGTGTCAGCGTGGATGCTTGATGGTGATGATTGCTGCGATGGCAACAGCGATGCAGCTTGTACCGGTGGCCGGGGTTGGCGTGATGGTCATTGCCACGGGGTTCATGTTCTGGGAAAAGTGGAATCGGGCGAGCCTTGAACAGGTGCGGGCACTGGGTGCGCTCTTCGTACTCATTGGTGCTGCGATCATCATCGCTGCGCCCGGCCTTCATCAACACCTGGGCTAGGTGGTCACTCCTCCGGGGGTGTATCGAGATCAGTGTCATCGCTGATGTCGCCAACCTCCACGCGCACGAGATCACGTGACGACTTCAAGTAGTCGCGAGCTCCCACATCACCGGAGGCTGAGTCGATGAGTGCCTGCCAGTGTTCGCGCCCGATGAGCACCGGATGACCGGGGCGACCCTCATAGCTTGCCTGGGCCAAGTGCGCACCGCTGTCCACGAGGCGAGTGATTGCCTGGGCACTAATGCCGGGTTGGTCCACGAGTATCACGAGCGCAACGTCCGCTTCAGATGCAGCGCGAACCCACTTCAAACCAATGCGTAGCGAGGAACCCATGCCCTCTTCCCAGCCGTGGTTAACGATCACTTGGGCGTTATCTACTGCACCTTCCCACGCGCCGAGAATCACATAGACCGGGTCGCATCCAGCTTCGCGGAGGATGCGTACGGCACGATCAACCAGCCGTTCGCCGTTAAAGATAAAGGGGGCCTTCGGTTGTCCGAATCGCGATCCCTGCCCCGCAGCGAGAACGAGACCCGCGATTCTCATCGAGGCGCGCCTTGATGAATGGGCCCACTGGTGGTGGTCAGGTGGGCACCACTCCCACCCCAACGCGACTGCACGATCTCGGCAGCAATAGAAATAGCGGTCTCCTCCGGCGTGCGAGCGCCAAGGTCGAGTCCGATCGGTGAGTGAATGCGCGCAAGTTCCTCATCGGTCACGCCGGCTTCCTTGAGGCGTTCAACGCGGCCTTCATGTGTTCGACGTGAACCCATCGCGCCGATGTAGCCCGCATCGGTTCCGAGTGCAACTTTGAGCGCGGGCACATCGAACTTGGGATCGTGGGTGAGTACGGCGATGACGGTCCGCTGGTCAACATGCTGACCCGACAGCCACCGGTGCGGCCA
>JBJOIE010000012.1:0-16523 GCA_046047295.1 Actinomycetota bacterium
CCAAGTGCACAAGGTCACCATCTTGAATCACGGTATTGGAGTCGGGCACGAACGTTGTTCCGTAACGGGTCAGATAGGCAATTCGAATAGGGAGGATTTCCTCGAGGGCGAACGCGCGCTCTCCAAGCCACGGCTGGCCAACATGGACTTCTGCCAGAGTCATGGTTCCCGTGGGGTCGGTGAACTCCACATCTGCCCCGGAGGGCAACAACCTCCGCATGATCTGGCCAGCGGTCCACGAGACCGTGGCCACAGTAGGAATTCCGAGGCGCTCATATACCTCGGCGCGGCCGGGATCGTAGATGCGAGCGACAACGTTCTCAACTCCGTACGTTTCACGTGCGACCCGAGCTGAAAGGATGTTCGTATTGTCACCGCTACTCACGGCCGCAAAGCCGTGGGCCCGAGTGATACCCGCGTTCTCGAGGGTTTCCCGGTCAAATCCCACTCCCGTCACTGTGGTACCTGAGAATGAGTCACCCAATTTGCGGAATGCCTTTGGATCCATGTCGACAACCGCCACTGAGTGTCCTGTCTCATCAAGTCGGTGGGCGAGGAGCGAGCCCACGCGGCCACAACCCAGGATGACGATGTGCACGTGGCACACGCTACACGCGCCCGCACCCGTACCGGGTCTACTGTGTGGCCGTGGCAGTTGCGGACTGGGCCAAGCGCCTCGTTGTCGGCAGAGCCCTACGTAGCGAAGCGCTCGGCTCGACCCTTCTTCCCAAGCGCATAGCGCTTCCCGTCTTTGCAAGCGATGCTCTGTCGTCGAACGCCTACGCCACCCAAGAGATTCTCTTGGTCCTCACTCTCGGCGGTGTGTCTCTCCTGTCTTATGGGCCGTGGGTTGCCGCTGCAGTGGTTGTGGTCTTTGCCACGGTCATCGCTTCCTACCGGCAGAACGTGCACGCTTACCCCAGTGGGGGTGGGGATTACGAGGTTGTTTCGGAAAACCTTGGCTCTCGTTGGGGTGCCTTCGTGGCCAGCGCACTCCTCATCGACTACGTACTTACGGTTGCCGTCTCCGTATCGGCGGCAATCGCAAACCTTGGTTCGGTCTTTCCCGTGGTTAACGAACACAACGTCTGGTTTGCCGTGGGAACCGTTGCCGTGATTACGTTCATCAATCTCCGCGGAGTGAAGGAGTCCGGTGGGTTTTTTGCCGTTCCCACGTACCTCTTCATGTTCAGCATTTTTCTCATGTTGGGTGTGGGCGCCTACCGAGCACTGATAGGTGACACCATGCTTGCCGAGAGCGCAAACTGGGAAGTGGTGGCAACCAACAACTTCGTCGGCGCTGCGCTGCTCTTGCTGCTTGCGCGTGCTTTCTCCTCAGGAACCACAGCGCTCACTGGCATCGAAGCAGTTTCCAACGGGGTACCGCACTTTCGGCCACCGAAGTCAAAGAACGCGGCAACAACCTTGTTGCTGCTCGGAGTGCTCTCAATGACAATGTTCTCCGGCATCACTTGGTTAGCACTCCGAACTGGCGTCAAAATCACCGAATCGAATGCGGATCTCATCGGATTACCATCCGGCCAGGAGCAGAAGACGGTGCTCGTGCAGGTCGCTGGAGCGGTCTTCGGTTCGGGAACGTTCTTTGTATTGGCTATTGCGCTGGCGACTGCACTCATCCTGGCGCTTGCTGCTAATACTGCTTTTAATGGATTCCCGATCCTCGGATCTATTTTGGCGCGTGACGGTTACCTGCCCCGGCAGTTACATACACGCGGGGACAGACTTGCATTCAGTAACGGCATTCTCATGCTTGCCGCTCTCGCGATCGTATTGATCATTGTCTATCAGGCTGATGTGACGGGACTCATTCAGCTATACATCATCGGAGTCTTTACGTCTTTCACCCTGAGTCAATTCAGCATGGTTAAACACTGGAATCGCCTCCTTCGGGAGGGGATAGGCCAGCGGGCGACCATTCTGCGCTCACGGATTATCAGTGGGTTTGGATTCATTTTGACCGGGACAGTCCTCATCATCGTGCTCGTCAGCAAGTTCACACGCGGTGCCTGGATCATCGTGATAGCCATGCCCTTGCTTTATTTGTTGATGGTGTCCATTCAGCGTCACTATGAGAAAGTTCGGCAAGAACTCTCCACCACGAGTACCGATCGAATGACGCTTCCGGCACGTGTACACACAATTGTGCTGGTTTCAAAGATTCACAAGCCAACGCTCAGGGCTTTGGCCTACGCCAGGGCCACGCGCCCCACGGTGCTTGAGGCCGTCACGGTGAACGTTGACGATCAGGACACCAAAAGGCTCGCAGAAGAGTGGGATCGGCGCAAAATTCCTGTCACGCTCAAAATACTGGAATCGCCCTATAGAGAAGTGACGCGTCCGATCTTGGATTATGTGCGCTCCCTGCGCACCGGCAATCCGAATGACTTGATCACGGTCTTCGTTCCTGAGTACGTTGTGGGTCACTGGTGGGAGCAAATCCTGCACAACCAATCCGCGTTACGGCTTAAAAGTAGGTTGCTTTTCACTCCCAACGTCATGGTGACGAGCGTGCCGTGGCAACTGGCATCAAGCGATGCGCGAAGCGATTCCACCAGGTGAAGCCACGAATCGGAGACCTCGTCGAGCTCACGCTTGCGAGACCTGTCCATGGCGGATTTGTTATCGGATTCAAAGACAAGCACACCTACTTCGTTCGTTTCGGCCTGCCAGGGGAAGTGGTTGTCTGCGAGGTGGTGGATTCCTCCAAGCGCGTGATATTTGCCGAAGTGCGCAAGGTGATTACGTCCTCACCTGATCGCATCGCTGCATCGTGTGCGCAGTACGGCACCTGTGGCGGGTGCGACCTCATGCACCTTACGGCCAGTGCGGAGTTGGAATGGAAATGGAAAGTTGTGTCCGATGCTCTGCGCAGAATTGGTGGGCTCAATGCACAGGGACTTGTGGAACCATGCCGTGCATTGGCAGATTCTGAAAGCGGCTTTCGCACCAGACTCACGGCGCGCCCTCTCGGTGATTTTGGCATCGGACTCCACCAGTACCGATCACATGCACAGGTCGAGTGCCCAACGTGCGAAGTGACTGATATTCGGCTTTTCGAGAAGGTGCGTTGGGCTCAGGTGACTGACAGTCAGGTTCGTGGCGCGATTGGAACTGCTGGTGAGATCGGACTGGCCGTCGGACACCTGGATGAGCGAGTCTCCCAGTCGATTCGGACCCCGGTCGGCGAGCGGACCTGGAATCTCCCTGCCTCGGTGTTCTGGCAGGTACATCGGCACGCTGCTCAGGTGTTTGGGGACTTGCTGCTCGATCTTGCCAAGCCTCAACCAGGGGAGTCCTGGTGGGATCTTTATGGTGGTGTCGGGTTGTTCAGCGCATTCCTGGCTGATTGCGGCGCCCGAGTGGATCTGGTGGAGGCAGATGAACGTGCAGTTGACTGTGCGATCGAGCACTTCCCACCCTCTGGTCCGGTCACCATTCACGCCTGTGATGTTGGCTCATGGCTCAAGGCCGCACATGCGAGTTCTGCTCCTGGGAGCTTCAAGGTGGTGCTTGATCCACCTCGATCAGGCCTCGGCGCCGAAGTAGCCCTCGAACTCGCGGGATTGGGACCTTCCACGATCGTCTACGTTGCCTGTGACCCCGCTGCATTCGCGCGTGATGTCAAGGTTTTTGTGGGAGCTGGATACCAGTGTGAGCGCGTGATACCGGTGAATGCCTTTCCACGAACCCACCATCTCGAAACCTTCGCCCTACTGACTCGGTAGGCCACCGCGATCAGTCATCAGATATCTTGACGTCAAGATACTTTGAGGAGAAACATGAGTGGCACGGCAGCACACCCACATGGAGCCAATCCGAACTCATTCGACGCAAAAGACACCTTGCAGGTGGGTGGCTCAAGCTTTGAGATGTATCGCATTTCGGCTGTTCCTGGGTGGGAACACCTTCCGTTTACCCATCGCATTTTGCTGGAAAACCTGTTGCGCACCGAAGATGGCGCAAACGTAACCAAGGCGACGATCGCGGCCCTGGGATCTTGGGATCCGCAGGCTGAGCCGAGTGAGGAAATCCAATTCACCCCCGCCCGTGTTGTCATGCAGGACTTCACGGGCGTGCCCGTGGTGGTGGACCTAGCCACAATGCGCGAGGCCGTTGCGGAGTTAGGTGGCAATGCTGCATCCATTGAGCCGCTCGCTCCTGCAGAGTTAGTCATCGATCACTCGGTTATCGCTGATTTCTTCGGCACGCCCGACGCCGAAGCTCGAAATGTTGACTTGGAGTATCAGCGGAATGGCGAGCGCTACCAGTTCCTGCGCTGGGGCCAAGACGCGTTCGACGAGTTCAAGGTTGTGCCTCCGGGAACCGGAATCGTTCACCAAGTGAATATTGAGGCTCTTGCTCGCGTGATCATGACACGTGACGGCAGGGTGTACCCCGATACCGTTGTGGGAACCGATTCACACACCACGATGGTGAACGGACTAGGTGTGCTGGGCTGGGGCGTGGGTGGAATTGAAGCTGAGGCCGCAATGCTCGGGCAGCCGGTTTCGATGCTGATCCCGCGAGTGGTTGGTTTCAAACTGACTGGTGAGCTCCCGACAGGAACCACGGCCACGGATCTTGTCTTGACCATCACCGAGATGTTGCGCAAGCACGGGGTAGTGGGCAAATTCGTCGAGTTCTACGGAGCTGGAGTGGCGCAGGTGCCACTGGCCAATCGGGCCACCATCGGAAACATGTCGCCCGAATACGGCAGCACGGTCGCGATCTTCCCGATTGACGATGCCACGCTTGACTATCTTCGCCTCACCGGCCGTTCGGATGAACACATCGCGATAGTTGAGGCCTACGCCCGCGCTCAGGGTCTCTGGCTCGATCCCGAACGTGAAGCCCAATACTCAGAATATTTAGAACTTGATCTTGGCACCGTCACGCCGAGTATCGCGGGTCCGAAGCGACCCCAGGATCGCGTGCCGTTATCGGATGCAAAGTCTGCGTTCGAATCCGCACTCACGGCTTACACCAGTGAGCCAGGGGCGGTCGTGGAGACCGAGCTTGAGGGACAGCCTGTGGAACTCGGTCATGGAGCTGTCACCATCGCAGCCATCACCTCGTGCACGAATACCTCGAACCCATCCGTCATGATCGGTGCTGGCCTGCTGGCAAAGAAGGCAGTGGAGCGCGGACTCACGCGAAAGCCCTGGGTGAAGACGACCCTCGCGCCGGGCTCAAAGATCGTGACAGATTACTACGAAAAGTCAGGCCTGTTGCCCTACCTGGAGAAACTTGGCTTTGACGTAGTGGGCTACGGATGCACAACGTGCATCGGCAACTCTGGTCCGCTCATTCCCGCAGTCAGCGCTGCGGTTAACCAGCGTGATCTTGCGGTTGTGAGTGTCTTGAGTGGAAATCGCAATTTCGAAGGCCGTATCAATCCGGATGTCAAAATGAATTACCTTGCCTCACCGCCGCTCGTGGTGGCCTACGCCATTGCAGGGACGATGGACATAGACCTACTCACGGAACCACTTGGACAGGATGAAAGTGGACAAGCCGTGTTCCTGAGCGACATCTGGCCAAGCCCGGCCGAAGTGCAAAGCGTGATCGACTCATCGATCGATGCTGAAATGTTTACTAGACGATACGCCGATGTTTTCGCTGGCGATCAACGGTGGCAAGACCTGCAGACTCCCCAGGGTGAGCTCTTCGATTGGGATCCGAAGTCCACCTACGTGCGTAAGCCCCCATATTTCGAAGGCATGTCTCGCACGCCAGCACCGGTAACAAATATTGACGGGGCACGAGTGCTTGCGGTGCTCGGTGATTCCGTCACCACAGATCACATTTCGCCGGCTGGTTCCATAAAGCTGGATTCACCCGCTGGTGTCTATTTGCAGGAACACGGAGTGGCTCCCGCGGATTTCAATTCCTACGGATCTCGTCGCGGCAACCACGAGGTGATGATCAGAGGGACCTTTGCGAATATCCGCTTGAAGAACCTGATGCTGCCAGGTGTGGAAGGTGGGTTCACTCTTGATCTCACCAAGCCGGACCACCCCCAGGCAACCATTTTCGATGCAGCCACTGAATATGCACGTCAATCAATTCCTCTGGTGATCCTCGCAGGCAGTGAATACGGATCTGGATCGAGCCGCGATTGGGCGGCAAAGGGAACTGCCCTGTTGGGTGTGCGGGCAGTCATTGCGCAGTCCTACGAACGAATCCATCGTTCCAACCTGATCGGTATGGGTGTCCTGCCGCTGCAATTCCAGGGTTCCGACAGCGCTGCGAGTCTTGGCTTAACTGGGCTGGAAGAGATAAGTATCACCGGAATTGACGAGCTGAATTCTGGATCGACCCCCACGTCGGTTCACGTGATTGCTGTCGCTCCCAATGGAGGCCAGATTGAATTCGATGCTCGGGTACGTATCGATACGCCCGGTGAGGCTGATTACTACCGCAATGGTGGCATCCTGCAGTTCGTCCTGCGGTCACTGCTGTAGCCCGTTGAGTCATCCGTGACATCTGTGCCACCCGCCGGTTGGCCCGATGGGGTTCCCGCCCCTTCGGACGAGGGCTTCGAGGAGCGGGCCGTGACATGGCTCCTGGACTTTGCGCCAGCAGAATGGCGGGGATCACCCATACGGTCCTTCCCCACAGCACTTGCCTGGTCGGTACAGCAGTACCTCATCGGAGCGCAGTTGGCCGCTCGTGGCGCGTATTCGAGGGTTCGATCGACCTTTGGCAGTGAATATCCCGCCGCCACTGAACCGACGCTGCTCGCCTGGGAGGCACACGGAGCGGCCTTAGCCCATACCCTTCGCCAGGTCGACATGGTTCGCCGAGCCTTAGGGGGCCCTGGGGCCTAAAATCATGGGGCATCGCTTTGACCTAAGTTGGGAGGAACATGGGGCTCATCGAGCAGATCCGTGATCCACGCGATGTACGTGCCCTCAGTGGCGATCAGGTTACGGCGCTAAGCCAAGAGATTCGGGCTTTCCTTGTGGAGAAGGTTTCGGCCACTGGAGGCCACTTAGGCCCCAATCTCGGCGTCGTCGAACTGAGCATCGCCCTACATCGGGTTTTCCGTTCACCAGATGATGCAATTATCTGGGATACGGGTCATCAGGCGTACGTGCACAAGATTCTGACCGGCCGGGCGAAAGACTTTGATTCACTTCGGAAGCGAGATGGTCTCTCGGGCTATCCGAGCAGGTCCGAGAGCCCCCACGACATCGTGGAAAACTCGCACGCCTCAACAGCCCTGTCATATGCGGATGGCCTGGCAAAGGCCTGGCAACGGCGCGGTCTCCTTGGCAAGCAACATGTGGTTGCGGTCATCGGTGATGGAGCCCTCACAGGCGGCATGGCCTGGGAGGCTCTGAACAACATTGCCACGGGGGACAGGCCCCTCGTCATTGTTGTGAACGACAATGGTCGTTCTTACAGCCCAACAATCGGCGGCCTCGCCCATCACCTGGCGACCTTACGCACGGCACCCAGTTATGAGCGTGTGATCGGCTGGGGCAAGCGCGTTCTTCACGGCACACCCGTGATCGGTGAACCGATCTACGGTGCCTTGCACGGCATGAAGAAGGGCATGAAGGATGTCATTGCACCGCAAGGCATGTTCGAGGATCTCGGGCTGAAATACATAGGGCCGGTCGATGGCCATGACGAGCAAGAGTTGGAATTCGCGCTGTCACGGGCTAGAGACTTCCAGGGGCCAGTGATCGTGCATGCCATCACGCACAAGGGGCATGGATATGCGCCCGCTGAGCGTGACGAAGCGGATAAGTTTCACGGGGTCGGTGTTATCGATCCCGAGACCGGCGTTCCCCTCGCTGATTCTGGTCCGACCTGGACCTCCGTCTTCTCCGATGAATTAGTACGTCTCGGAAGGGAAGACCAACGGATTGTGGCTATTACTGCGGCCATGCTGGGACCAACGGGGCTCGATGCGTTCGCCCGGGAGTTCCCTGATCGAACCTATGACGTGGGCATTGCGGAGCAGCACGCGGCAACATCCGCAGCAGGGCTTGCTTACGGCGGAATGCATCCGGTAGTAGCCATCTACGCCACCTTCTTGAATCGGGCATTCGATCAGGTGTTAATGGACTGCGCTCTCCATAAGGCGGGTGTCACTTTCGTGCTGGACCGCGCCGGTGTGACGGGCGACGACGGTGCGAGCCACAACGGAATGTGGGACATGTCTTTGATGGCAATTGTTCCCGGAATAAGGCTCTCGGCTCCGCGCGATGAACAACGTCTTCGAGAGGCTCTAGATGCTTCCGTGGCGATGGACGATGGTCCAAGCGTCATCCGATTCCCCAAGGGTGGATTGGGTTCACCAATTCCAGCCATTCGGACTGAACAGGGCGTAGATGTCATTCACGAAGCAGACCGGGGCAATGTACTGATCATTGCGGTCGGATCCATGGTTGCTGTGTCAAGTGAGGTCGCCCGGATACTCGATGCCCACGGGATTGGTGCCACCGTGGTTGATCCGGTCTGGGCATTGCCCGTGTCGGACGGAATTGTTGAACTAGCGCGCAAACACAAACTGGCAGTGATTATCGAAGATGGCTTGCGTGAGGGTGGGATTGGCGCTGCAGTGAGCCAAACTTTGCGCGATCATGGGGTAGATATTCCAGTTCGGAACTTCGGTATCGCACACACATTCTTGGATCAAGCGAAGCGATCAGACATCCTCGTGCAGCAGGGACTCACCGCACAAGACATTGCGCGCTCAGTTGCTGAACTCACAGCGGAGCACATTTCGATCGTGGACACCCCTGCACCAGGAGCCGATGTTCCTCGATAGGCACACTTACGCAGGAACTGAAGCCACCCCTGCTGGCAGGAAGCGCTGCCCATTGACCCTTTCCGATATGCCTGTGCGGTCCAGATAGGGCGTGAGGCCACCGAGCCAAAACGGCCAGCCCGTGCCCAAAATCATGCACAGATCAATGTCTCGCGGATCTGACACCACGCCCTCATCGAGCATCCGCCGGGCCTCATCTGCGAGGGCCGCCATCGCACGTTCGCGTACCTCGTCTGCGGTGATCACGGCGTTACCCCGGGTGAAGAGTGCGGCAACCTCCGGGTCAAGGGACTTTGTCCCTTGGGCATCCCACTGCCAGATTCCGGGTTTGCCTGAAGCGGCGAGCTTTGCCAGGTTGGGGGAAGCGTAGTAACGATCGGGATAGGTGTTATGCATTGATTCCGTGACGTGTTGGGCTACTCCTAAGCCCACGAGCGAAAGAAGTACGAACGGACTCATGGGTAGACCCAGTGACTCGACGGATGCGTCCGCGTCTTCGAAACTCGCCCCCTCATCTACAGCCTTTGTGATTTCAGCAAGGAAACGAATCAGGAGTCGGTTCACCACGAAGGCGGGAGCATCCTTAACCAGAACACAGTTCTTCTTCAGTTCCTTGCCTACTGCGAATGCAGTAGCTAGGGCTGTGTCGTCAGTTTGCTCACCCCTGGCGATTTCGAGCAGGGGCATAACGGCAACCGGATTGAAGAAGTGGAACCCGACAACCCGTTCGGGGTGTGTCAGGCCTTGCGCCATGGCAGTGACGGACAAGGTCGAGGTATTTGTGGCTAATACGCATTCGGTGGAAACGATTGTCTCGAGGTTGGCGAACACCTGCTGCTTGAGAGAGAGATCTTCAAAGACTGCCTCAAGGACGAAATCGCAATCAGCAAACTGATCCATTCCTACGGCACCGGACACCAAGGCTTCAAGGCGTTGAGCCTTGTCTTTGCTGAGTCGACCTTTGGAGTGCAGTTTTTCAATCTCGGAACGAACGTAACTAACGCCCTTGTCCACCCGATCTTGGTCGAGATCTGACATCACCACGGGGACCTGGAGACGCCTCGCAAACAGTAGTGCCAACTGCGAGGCCATCAGGCCGGCACCAACGATTCCCACTTTGGTGACGGGGCGAGCAAGTGAAGGATCAGGCGCACCGGCTGGCCGCTTCGCACGCTTTTGCACGAGGTCGAATGCATAGAGAGACGCGCGAAGATCCTCACCCATCACAAGATCGGCAAGTGCCTCGTCCTCGGCGTCGAATCCTTCACTGCGCGTCCGGGTCTTAGCGGCTTGCATGAGGTCCAATGCCCGGTAAGGGGCAGGCGTAGCTCCGTGCAAGCGCTCCTCGAGAATGTGGCGTGCGCCATTTATAACGTGATCCCAGCTCTCGAGATCAACCTTGGGGCGTTCAACGACGATCGTTCCTGCGATGACCTGTTGGGCCCAGTCGATAGATTTCTCGAGGAAGTCTGCTGGTGCAAACTCCGCATCTGCCATGCCAAGTTCGATCATGCGCCGCGGGGTGAGCTGCTTGTTGTTACTCATTGGATTTGTGATGACGACTTCAAGAGCATTTTGTGGACCGATCAGGTGCGGGAGGAGATACGCACCTCCCCAACCTGGGACGAGGCCGAGAAAGACTTCGGGAAGGGCGAGGCCTGCTGCGCCGGAAGAAACTGTTCGGTAGGTGCAATGCAGTGCCAGCTCCATTCCACCGCCCATTGCCGCGCCGTTGACGAATGCAAAACTGGGAATGGGGAGTTCGCCCAGACGCCGCATGACATCGTGACCTAGTTTGGCGAATTCCAGGATCGTGGCCCTCTCACGAACCATTTCCATGGCCGACAGGTCGGCGCCAACCGCGAAGATGAACGGCTTACCCGTGATTCCGACACCCACCAGGCCAGGCATCGCCGCAACTTCATCAATGGCGGCGTTTAGTTCCATCAGCCCGCGTGGACCAAAGGTGCTGGGTCGCTTGTGGTCGCGATCATTGTCTATGGTGATTAGAGCAAATCTGCCGGTGCCATTGGGCAGATCAAAATCGCGCACCCTTGCGTGCGTGACAACTTCCTCTGGGTTTTCCAATAATTTCGTCACTCGGCACTCCTTGCCACATTTTCCCAAATCACCGTGCCACCCATGCCTAGTCCGATACACATCGTGGTGATGCCGTAGCGGGCGTTGGGTTTCATTTCGAATCCTCTTGCGAGATTGGACATGAGGCGAATGCCCGAGGCGGCGAGTGGGTGTCCTACCGCGATAGCGCCGCCGAAGGGATTCACGCGCTCATCGTCGTCGGCAATGCCGAAGTGGTCCAGGAAAGCGAGAACCTGAACCGCGAAAGCCTCATTGATTTCAAATAGGTCAATGTCCGATATCGAGAGACCCGCCTTAGCGAGGGCCTTCTCAGTACTTGGCACTGGTCCAACGCCCATGACCTCAGGTTCCACTCCGGCAAAGGCATAGCCCACCATTCGCATCTTCTTGCTCAGTCCATGTTCATCGGCGAATGCCTCTGACGCCAGGATCGCGGCAGTCGCCCCGTCGGTCAGTGCGGATGCATTACCTGCTGTCACCCGCCCGTGTGGTCGAAATGGTGTTCGCAACCCAGCTAACCCTTCAAGGGACGTTCCTGGGCGCGGCCCCTCATCGACACTCACCAGCGTTATTCCCAATTCCGCTGATCGTGCTGCCACGGGCACAAGGTCGCCCTGCAAGACCCCATTCGCGTAGGCCTTGGCCGTCTTCTCCTGGGAGGCAACTGCAAACGCATCTGCGCGTTCCTTGGTGAGGTGTGGGAACCGATCGTGCAGATTCTCAGCCGTTTTACCCATCAGGAGCGCTTCTGGGTCCACGATTCGTTCAGCCAAATATCGAGGATTTGGGTCGATACCTTCGCCCATCGGGTGGTGCGTCATGTGTTCAACGCCGCCCGCGATGGCTAAGTCGTATGCACCCGCGATGATCGATCCAGACAAGGTGGTCACAGCCGTCATGGCCCCTGCACACCACCGGTCCACGGAGTAACCAGGAACGCTTCGAGGTAAGCCAGCAAGTAGCGCCGCGGATCTGCCTATATTCATGCCTTGGTCACCCGTCTGGGTGGCTGCCGCGATAGCAACGTCGTCGATTGCCGCTGGATCAAGTGACGGATTTCGGTCCAAGAGTTCGCGAATGACCTTCACGATCAGATCGTCCGCCCGAGTCTCGGCGTAGAGGCTACCGGCGCGAGCGAAGGGGGTACGTGCTCCATCGACGAAAACCACTCGCCCTGGGATCATGTGTTTCGAATCCATGTCTGCTCACACCTCCACGAAGTTACTCGTGAGTAACTTACCTGGAATAGTGCCCCATGTCTCGTAGTAGGCCTTGTGCGCGTGCGATCAGTTACGCGAGGTCTGACCACACCGACGAAATTGACGCTGCGAGGGCCTCGATTTGCCACTCCCGGGCACCAAGGGACCGAAACTGCCGTGCGACGTCCGCCTCCGACGTTCCCCACGGTTCCCACGCGACTCGGCGGAGGGTGTCAGGCGTGAGGAGGTTCTCTTGGGGGATGTTGAGGGCTTCACTCAATTTCTCGACAACGGCCCGGGCCGACACGAGACGCTCTGCGGCCTCTGGGCGTTTGGATTCCCAACTTCGCGGGGGAGGTGGGCCATCCGGCGGTGTTCGTGAGGCTGGCAGGTCATCCACGCTTTCGGAACGGGCGCGAGTGAGCGCGTCCCACCAGCGCTGCAGGTGCTTGTGCGCAGCGCGTCCGTTGAAGTCTGGATCTGCCAAGAGTTCTGCGGGGCTGGATGCGCTACTCACGGCAGCTGCGCAGAGCGACTTGTCAGGAAGTAAACGCCCTGGGGCAACGTCCAAGTCTTGGGCCAACTCATCACGGCTCAACCACAAGGCTCTGACCACTGCGAGTTCCCGGGGAGCACGCAAACGGTGGATTCCAGAAGTTCGTCGCCAAGGTTCGGCCGGAGCCGCACGTGGCGTGAATCCCACCAAGGCCTGGAACTCCTGCTGAGCCAACTCCCATTTCCCGGCACTTATCAGCGCATCCAGAAGTTTCTCTCGGAGTGGAACAAGTACTTCAACATCCAAGGCCGCATACCGCAACATGTCTTGTGATAACGGACGCAGTGACCAATCACTAGCTCCATGGCCCTTCTCTAGGCACCCTCCAAGCTCGGATTCGACGAGTGCCGACAACCCCACCCGCTCGCGACCAAGAAGTCGGCCGGCGAGTTCTGTGTCGAACAGCGAAGTTGGCTTCATTCCCAGTTCGGCCAAACATGGAAGGTCCTGGGTTGCAGCATGAAGCACCCACTCCAGTGGATTTAGCGCATCGGCCAGTGCCGTGAAGTCGTCTATGGTGACGGGATCAATGAGTCCAATGGGAACACCGGTTCGCTTGATTTGAATCAGGTAGGCGCTCTGCCCGTAGCGAAAACCTGAGGCTCGTTCAGCATCCAGCGCGACGGGGCCTGAGCCGGCCTTCATCAGTTCGATGTATTGCAGCAAGCCCTGCGAGGTATCGATTACGGGAGGGATCCCATCGGGAAGATCAATGATCGCGAGGGTGGGCTCTATTTCCTCGTGTGCGTCAGCCACGGCGCCGCTGATGGACGGTGGCCACACCCTCGGGCAATGGGTTGAGGCCAGCTCCTAGTTCTAGGAGTCGTAGCCACGCTTGAAAGTGCGACGAGACGGATTCAGGCGTGCCTAGATCTTCCGGAGTCCAGGAAGCCCGAATCTCGACGATGCCCTGGGGCTGACGATCTGCCATGGTTCCGAAACTCTGCCCGAGGCTCTTAGTAACGGTGCCACCCAACTGGCGGAATTCGAGTGGATGGATCGCCTCAAGCAACCAACTCCAGGCCACATCTGTCATCAGCTCATCTGTGACCATGTCAGATTCGGGCTGGACCTGCATGAAGATGACCACCCGGAAGGTCCCCTCCCATTCATCAATGCCATCGGGATCGTGGAGTAGAACGAATCTTCCCGAGATAGCCTCCGAATCGTCACAGGATTCAGCTGTGAGGGCGTAGGCATGCGGCGCGAGGCGCTGAGGTGCGGGCACCTCGTCCACAACGAACTCAGGCCGTGAGTGAATCACCCGGATTGCGGCGAGGGCACGCTCAAATGGCCGCGTAGCGGAATCCACAACCTTCACATCGGAAATGTAGATCCGTTTACCGCCCTGGCTCGGACAACTCGCCGACTAGTCATTTGGTTCCGTGGGATCTAGTCGTACTGAAATGGAGTTGATGCAGTAGCGAAGATCCGTAGGGGTTTGATACCCCTCACCCTCGAAGACATGGCCCAGATGGCCGCCACAATTTGCACACCGAACTTCCGTTCGTACGCGTCCCAGTGACCGATCCTCGAGATAGATCACCCGATCTTTGGCTAGCGGCGAGTAAAAACTTGGCCAGCCACAATGGGAATCAAACTTGGTATCACTCGTGAACAACTCAGCACCGCACGCCCGACACGAATATGTGCCTGGGGTTTTTGTGTCTGTGTATTCACCAACGAAGGGTGCCTCGGTGCCAGCCTCGCGCAAAACGTGGTATTCGAGTGGGCTCAAAGCTGCGCGCCACTCATCTTCGGTACGAGTGACCCCGTATGGAGTTCCATCAGGTCGAGTTGATCCATCCATTGCGGGGGAGGAGTGAGACATAGACACATGGTAAGTGTTCACGAGGAATCCGGCAGATGCATTGGGAGTGTCATAGGCTGAAGATCTGATCACATCATTCAGGGAGAAGCGCAGTGAGCGACATTCTTGACTTTCGCACCAACTGGCTCAGCGATGAAGACCTCGCAAGTGCTCGGGAACGCCTGCCCCTTGTCTATGTAGATGCAGTGCCTGTGCGCACAGACAGTCAGGGTCAAGTGATCAAGATTGGTCTTCTGTTGCGCGTTATGCCTGATGGAGCAATCAGTCGCGCAATCGTCTCCGGGCGCGTCTTGTATGGCGAACGAGTTCGTGATGCATTGGTTCGCCATCTGGAGAAGGATCTTGGGCCGATGGCCCTGCCCCGAATCCCTACATCACCCCAGCCATTCACCGTGGTCGAGTACTTCCCTGATCCCTCCGTCTCAGGATTTCACGATCCCCGACAGCATGCTGTGGCGCTTGCCTTTATCGTGCCGGTGGATGGTGATTGTGCACCTAGCCAAGATGCACTCGACCTTGTCTGGGTAACCCCCGACGAGGCCGTGGGAGCCGGCTTCGAATCAGAAATGTCGGGTGGGCAAGGCCGGCTGGTTCGCATGGCACTCGCTCACTGTGGGTTGCTCACCTAGGAGCCAGCAAATCTTGGTGAACGCTTGTCGGCACGCGCTTGCAGTGCCTCGGCGAGATCGGGGCCGCCAAATGCTTCACCCATCAGGAGGAACGAGTTCCTCGCCGCCGAACTCCACTCTTGCTGTGGCTCCCGTAGAAGTTGACGCTTGATACTTCGTAAGGAGGAGGGTGCACAGTTGTGTGCAACGCTGGAGGCCCACTGCATCGCAGACGTGAAACTATCCTCAGTGAGAATTCCAAACCCCATTGCGGCAGCTTCCTCAGCGCTGATTGTGCGTCCACTGAGCAGCAGGTCTGCGGAATGAGCGGAACCGATGATGCGGGGCAGGAGCCACGCAATTCCGTATTCGGCCACGAGCCCTAGCCGAGCGAAGGTTGTGCTCAGCGTGGCGCCGGCACTGATAAATCGGAGATCCGCAGCAGCCGCGATCACGAAACCTAGACCCGCCGTGGGACCGTTCACGGCGGCAACGACTGGTGTACCGAGACTTATTGCTGCGATCGGAGACTTCTCAGGGGAAGCATGATCCAGGAAATGCTGCAGGCCGTCCGAATCTGACTCGAGGATTGAAATATCGGCTCCTGAGCAGAACCCGCGCCCTTGTCCAGTGACCACGATGCAGCGAACAGTTGGATCGGCGTCGGCCGAATACAGCATGTCCACGTACTCGGCCAACATTTCAGGCACGAGGGCGTTGAGTCGCTCTGGTCGATTGAGCGTAATGACCGTCACACCATCAACAGTGTCACTCGTGACATGACCACTCGGGGTTCGCTCCGATGTTGAGGGGGTCACAGGCACGCTCTATTCGTAGGGATCTATGCCGAGGAGGGTTTCATCTTCTGGCGTGAGGTGTTCCTGGGGCTCATCAAATTGATCGAAATCAGCATCTTCGCGTTGTTGCCTGGTTTCATCATCAGCCCAGGAGTCACCGTCGGGATCGAACTCATTCACCACGCGCATCGCGGCATTCTCGGCACCCATCCAGGGTCGCGGAGTGACTCCGCCTGCGTGCATGGGATCATCGGAGGCATCTTCTGCATCTTCTTCAGCGAGTTCGGATTCCGTGTCTGCAAGGGGTAGGTCGTAACCTTCCAGGGAACCTTCGCCGTCACCATTCCCACGGAGGGCGTTCCGCAGAGCTTCGGCCTCCATGACCATTGTTAGACGTTCGGCCTGATCGGCCGCATCTCCGGGAGCATCAGTCACGTCTTGGGTCTGCCGCGAGACACCTTCAGGGGATTCGGCGGGTGCAAATTCGCTTGGCATGGTCTCTGGCCTCCCGATATAGATCCGTACCTTCCCGTGTCATCCAACGGTATCCAATTGCACACGGTGAAGGAAATGGGCAGCAGCTAAATTTGCGGCGCGATATCTCGTTCCCAGAGTTCTGTTGCCAG
>JBJOIE010000013.1:0-3314 GCA_046047295.1 Actinomycetota bacterium
GGGTAGCACGATGCCCTGCCACGTCCACTCCCTCATCGTCGTACCGTATCTGCGTGGCCGGCGAGAACAAACCTGACGTCAACGCCCTCATTGAGGAAGGCCTTTCCCGCGGCATGCAGGCTGTGGATGCGCTTCGCGATGCACTCGACCGAATGCCGAGTGGTTCCTCACGTCAACTTCAGAAGTCCGTGAAACGAGTGAATGCGGCCAACCGCGCTTCAGTGCGCGCGCATCAATTACGCGTGCAACAGGTGAAGGCGGCAACCACCGTCGGAGGTGCGGGCATTGTTGTGGGAGCCAGCGGTGCAGTGATTGACGTTGCAACAGCCGGCGCATTTCTTGGCAATCCGTTGAGTTGGCTTGCGCTCGCCGGGCTCAGTGCAGTGCTTTTCGCCTTTGGTCGACGTTCTGCTCGACGGGTAGGGCCAGCACCTATGCAATGGGAACTGCCCGCGGGAACTGCCCTGCCGCGCAAGGCAATCGGCGCAGAAGCTGCCGCCCGCTATGTGCAGGCCAGGCTCACGGTGATCAATCTGGCCCAGCAGGTGCAACGCCTCCAACCGGAGGCGGCCAAGGAACTCCTCCTCGCCGATAGTGAAGCTGCCCCTGCACTCGATCTCTTGGTGGAGCGATTGCGCGTACTCGATGCGGTGGTGCGTGGAACCAGTGCAGCCGCACCAGCTGCTCGCGACGCTGCCCGAGTGATTTCAGCGCGATTGAGTACCGGCTGCGATTCCTACGAGAATCTCATCGCGGCGGCAGCAACCCTGCTTGCCGCACCCGATACCTATCGATCCACGGAAGCGATCCTGGAACCGGCGATCAACGCCCTCGTGGCGTATTCGCATGGTCTTGCGCGCGCAGCGCAGATTTAACTCGCGGCTCGAACCTTCGGATCCTTCAACTCCACCATCAGTGATTCCAGCACGAGGGTGGGTAGAACGTCAGCTGCCAATTGCTTTCGCGCGTGCTCGATTGCAGAAAGGCGCCGCGCAGTGTCAGCAGCATCACCCGCAGCTGCAAGTTTCTCCACACCTGGCCGCAATTCCTCATTGATGAGTTCAACGTCACCCTCAAGTTGAATCACCAAGACATCCCGATAGAGCCCGGCCAGATCTATCAGACTGCGGTCCACTTCATCACGCACTAAACGCTTGCGGCGGCGCTTGTGCGCTGTGGTCAGTGCCTTGAGTTCGGCTTCATATGAACGGCGCAGCCCCTTTTCAAGTTTGCTCACGCCTTCGGCGTAATAGCGATCCTTGAGTAACTGGGATTCAACCGCGTCCAAGGCATCTGCGCGCTCATGTGCTATGGCGGTGGCTGACTCACTTATATCCGCTGCAACCGCGAAGCAACGTGCCAGGTCACGCAGTTCAAATGGCGCGCGCATATCCCGCTGCCGACGATTGCGCGCTTCGGCATCCGTGGCCAAGGCGCGGGCGCGGCCAATGTGTCCTTGGGAGGCACGCGCAGATAAGGCAGCCAGGGAGGGATCGATTCCGTAGACCGCGGTGAGAAGCGATGCAATGTCGGCCGTTGAAGGCGTGCGGAGATTCACGTGACGGGTGCGCGAAGAGATGGTGGGGAGTACGTCTTCCACACTTGGCGCGCAGAGAATCCAGACGGTATGCGGTGTGGGTTCTTCCAGACTCTTGAGCAATGCATTCGCCGATGTGGCATTCAACCGATCGGCATCTTCAATCACCATGATCCGCCAGGGCCCCTCTGTGGGTGACTGGGCCGCGAGGCGAATGAGTTCATGGGCGTCCTCAACAAGAATCTGACCACCTTCGGGAACGTGCACGTGCACATCAGGGTGCCCGCCCTTGGGTACCGCACGGCACACCATGCACACCCCGCAACCGTTTTCCGGGCAGGTGAGGGCGGCGGCAAATCGTGTGGCAGCACTTGACCTCCCCGATCCAGGGGGACCAGTGATCAACCACGCGTGGGTCATTGCTGGTCCGGGTTCACCCCGCTCAAGCTTCTCCGCATCGCGCACTGCGTGCTCGAGGGTCTCGATGGCCGCATCTTGGCCGATGAGATCCGCCCAGATGCCCTCAGCCATCGGCCTGAGCCAGCCGCATGTCAACCGCTTGGGCGATGGTCTCGGCAATCTCGCTTACTTCTCCGCCGGCATCAAGCACCAGGTAGCGATCCGGCTCGAGGCCGGCAAGTTCGAGGAATCCCTCTCGCACCCGCTGGTGATACTCAAGTGGTTGAGCTTCGAGACGATCAGGATCGGCCACCCGGGATAACCCGATCCGGGGATCGATATCGAGGAGCACCGTGAGATTCGGGAGTAGTCCACCCGTAGCCCACATACTCAACTCACGCACCGTTCCAACGCCTAAGCCTCTGCCCACACCTTGATAGGCAATCGATGAATCGATAAATCGATCGCAGATCACCACGTCACCACGCTGAAGGGCAGGTCGAATAACTCGCGAAGCGTGCTCACCGCGCGAGGCCGCGAACAGGAGTGCTTCGGCGCGATCATCGAGGCCCTCGTAATCCGGGCTCAACACCACCTGGCGGATCGCTTCGGCAGCCGGGGTGCCACCTGGTTCACGGGTGCGCACCACTGATCGCCCCTGCGCCAAAAGGTGCTCGGCGAGTAGTCCCTCCTGGGTGGATTTACCCGCACCTTCACCGCCTTCAAATGCAATGAACACGATGGCTCGCTATCTACGCGCCGGCTGAAACGGGCTCGTCGATAGGCACCACGGGAACGGCCGCCTTCTTCGTGGTCTTCTTTGCTGTGGTTTTCTTCGCGGCCTTCTTCGTCGACTTCTTTGCCGCGCGCTTAACCGTCTTCTTCGCCACCGGGCCCTTCGCTCGCCGCTCGGCAATCAGATCGCTCGCGCGCTCGATGCTCACGGTCATCGGATCATCCACCACGCGAAGTGAGGCATTCGTTTCACCATCGGTGACGTATGCACCAAAGCGCCCCTCGCGAACCACGATCATCTTGCCCGAGCCGGGATCCACACCCACCTCCCGCAGCGGGCCGGCAGCCTGGCCTCGGCCGCGGCGCTGCTTGGGTTGCGCGAGCATGGCAAGTGCCTCATCCAACGTGATGGTGAAGATCTGTTCTTGGCTTTCCAGTGTGCGAGATTCCTTGTCCTTGGTGATGTAAGGACCATAACGGCCATTCTGCGCGGTGATCTCGACGCCATCGGCCGGGTCAACACCGAGGATGCGCGGCAGCGACAGCAGACGTAGCGCTTCCTCGAGTGTGACAGTGCTGGGCTTCATGCTCTCGAAGAGTGATGCGGTGCGCGGCTTAGCGCTCTTGGGTGCATCCTCGGGCA
>JBJOIE010000014.1:0-13913 GCA_046047295.1 Actinomycetota bacterium
CAGATGGACACCATCGCCGAACTCATTTCCCGTGCAGTGCGCGATGCCGATGGAGCAGCTGCCGGCGAAATTGCCGCGGAGGTTCGTGCGCTCGTTACCCGCTATCCGGCATATCCCAGGGATAGCGTGTAACCAAGTTTCACCGGATGAGTTGATCGGCAGGAGGGAGGCACGATGCGGGAATACCTCCTGTGCCTCCTCGCTGCCGCTGCTGTCACATATCTGCTGACCCCTCCGGTAGCTGCATTCGCGCGCCGTTGGGGATTCATGGCGCCCGTGCGCGACCGTGACGTGCACGATGCACCCACTCCACGCTTAGGTGGTTTGGCAATGCTGGGAGGTCTCCTCGTGGGCATGCTGCTCGCGAGCAAACTCCCCATGATGGGTGCGGTTTTTGAGTCGGGTAGTACCCCCCTCGCCCTGCTCTCGGGTGTGGGAGTCATCGTGGTGCTCGGCATCATTGACGACAAATGGGGCCTCGATGCCCCCACCAAACTTGCTGGTCAAGTCCTTGCCGCAGGACTCATGGCATTGCAGGGCATAGCGGTTATCTGGCTACCCATCGGGGGGACATTCGTTCTCGATCCGTTGATGAGCGTGCTCTTGACCGTACTCATCGTTCTCATCAGCATCAATGCCATCAACTTCATTGATGGGCTAGATGGCCTCGCCGCGGGAATAGTCGCGGTCGCGGCAGGGGCCTTCTTCGCCTATGCCTACTTGCTCAGCGTGGAGCAGGGTTTAGAGCGCGCCACACTGGCCACCTTGGTCAGTGTCTTACTGGTGGGCATGTGCCTGGGGTTCCTTCCGCACAACGTCTTTCCCGCGCGGGTGTTCATGGGTGATACCGGCTCGATGATGCTCGGCCTCCTCCTAGCTGCGAGCACAATCACTCTGTCAGGGCAGGTTGATCCAAGCTCGGTTGCCGGTGGAGCACTTCTGCCTACTCTGCTTCCGCTCATTCTGCCCATCGCGGTCATGGCGGTGCCCCTGGTAGACCTCGGCCTCGCGGTGATTCGGAGAACGCGCGCAGGGCGAAATCCATTCGCGCCAGACAAGCAACACCTGCACCACCGGTTGATGGACCTAGGTCACTCTCAGCGCAGAGCCGTGGCGATCATGTATGCCTGGACGGGCCTCATTGCCGGTGCGGCAGTTGCCGCGGCCTTCCTGCCCGGGATGTGGAGCTTGGTGGCCTTCGTCATGGGCACATTGGCCCTGCTCTGGTTTGCGCGCCGCCGAATGCCGGCACAGGCTCCAACAGTGGTGGATATCACTCACCGTCGATCCGGTTAGCGTGGTCGAGCGTGCTGCGATAGCGTCAGGCAAGCAACCGACATGAATGTGGACGGAACCGTGAGCCAACCTGCATCGAGTATCGATGCCATCGTGATCAAGACTGCCGGACTGGCGACCTTGGGCGTGGGCGTCATCGGGGTTGTCATATCTGCCCTTGTCGGTGGTTCACTTGCAGCCTTTGGTGCAGTGCTGGGAGTGCTCCTAGTCCTCGCGTTCTTCTCTGTGGGGCAATTCACACTCGGCGCAGTTCTCAAGCGCAACCCTCAGATGGCGATGACCGTGGCCATGGTCCTTTATTTGGTCAAGATTGGCGTGTTGCTCCTACTGATCATGCTTTTCGCGGATACCACCGCCTTCAACACCAAGGCATTTGCAGCCGTCATCGTGGCGTGCACATTGGCCTGGACGGGGGCAGAGGTGTGGGTATTCGCCCGCACCAAGGTGTTGTACGTAGACCCCACCGGTGCACCATGAGTGTGAGCGGGGGAGGTGCGCGGCAACGAAGTGCTCCGGGATGGTACGGTTCCCGCGCGCAGCGAGACGCAGTGTCCGCGTTGCCCACTGTTGCTGAAAATCATCGGCTCATGGACAACACGGCCTGGGTGACAAGCAGCCGCCTGATCTCGGGGATCATCATCTACGCCGGGCTCGGATGGCTGCTCTCACTTTGGTTAGGGCACCGTCCCGTCTTCGTGGCAGTCGGAGCCATGATCGGGCTTGGATTGTCGTTCTACCTGATCTTTAAAGACCTCGGCCGCACTTCCCCGCCAGGTTCGCCAAAGGATGCAGGTTCCCGTGTGGGCGACGCAGTGATGGAGGAGAAGAGTGGCCCCTGATGTAGTGGCCTCTGGCGGCTTGAACTGCCACCTGCATTCGGGTTGCGGTTTCCCTGCGCCGGGTGCGGAGATCTTCGTTTTTGATGACATCGCAACCCTTCAGATTGCGTCACTTGAGTTTGGTCTCTCCAAGGTAACCCTCTTGATCGCCCTGGGCGTGGTCATCATCCTTGGCTTCTTCCTCTACGCATTCCGCCGGCCGCAATTGGTCCCGCGAGGAGCCCAGAACGTTGGGGAGATGGGCTATCTCTTCATTCGCGATGGCATCGTCAAAGAGATCATTGGCCACGGTGGAGAGAAGTACATTCCGTATCTCTTCAGTTTCTTCTTCCTCGTATGGATCTTCAACTTCTTCGGCATTGTGCCTGGCGCGCAGTTGCCCGTCACATCGATCTTTGCCATCCCCGTGGCATTCGCCTTGATCGTCTATCTGACCTGGGTGCCGCTCGGTATTTACAAGCAGGGATTCGTCGGATTCTTCAAGAACATGTTGTTCCCGCCCGGTGTTCCCAAGGCGATGTACATCCTGCTCACCCCCCTGGAGTTCCTCTCCAACATGATCGTGCGCCCTGCAACGCACGCCATCCGTCTTTTTGCCAACATGTTCGCTGGCCACCTGCTCATTGCAACTTTCAGCATCGCTGCGTTCTACCTGCTTAGCGCCAGTGTGATCGGCATCCTCGGCAGTGTGGCTTCCTTCGTAGTGACCATTGCGTTGACCGCGTTTGAGGCGCTGATTCAGGCTCTGCAGGCCTACATCTTCACCCTCCTGGCAGCCGTTTACATCAGTGGAGCGCTACACGCGGAACACTGATCCACGGATTTACAACTGAATAGTTCATTAACCAGACCGGCAACAACGTCGGCCCGGAAAGCAAAGGAATTGACATGTCGCTTCTTGCGGAGGTCACCGGATCTCTTGGCTCCATCGGCTACGGCCTGGCAGCCATTGGCCCAGGTGTTGGCATCGGCATCATCTTCGGTCAGGGCGTTCAGGCGATCGCCCGTCAGCCTGAGGCATATGGCGTGATCCGCCAGAACATGATCCTCGGCTTCGCACTTGCTGAGGCGCTTGCGCTGATCGGCTTCGTTGCCCCATTCGTTTTTGGTCCGTGATCTTCCACGCAATCGAGTGCACTCGTTGCGCACGTTGCTCGGTAATGCGGTCCATCTAGGAAAGGTCATCAGGTGATTGAGGTAGCCACTCGGATCCTCGCTGCAGGCGAGGGTGGTGAGGAAATGCCCAACGTCCTCGCGGTACCCCTTGATGAGTTCATCATTGGGATCATCGCGTTCCTCGTTGTGTTTGGCGTTCTTGGCAAGCTCGCGCTGCCCAAGATCAAGCAAACGCTGGACGAGCGCGCAGATCTCATTGAAGGCGGACTCAAGCGCTCCGAAGAGGCACAGGCTGAAGCCCAGCAGGTGCTCGAGGAATACAAGGCGCAGTTGGCTCAGGCGCGCGAAGAGGCCTCGGCTATTCGTACGCAGGCTCAGGCCGATCGCACCGCGATCATTGATGAAGCGCGTAATGAGGCACGGCAAGCGGCAGCAGCAGTTACCGCAGCTGCCGAAGCATCACTTGCCGCAGATCGAGCGCAGGCAATGTCCACCTTGACCCGTCAGGTGGGCGAGCTCTCGGTCACGCTCGCGGGCAAGATCGTTGGAGAGTCGCTCTCTGATGATGCTCGGGTCCGCGCCACCGTGGACGCCTTCCTCGATGACCTTGAGCGGCAGGCGGCACGCTGATGATCGGTGCGAGCAGGGAATCAATGGTGATCTGCGCCGAAGCGCTTGACGCGCGTCGGTCAGATCCCGCATTGAATGGTCTGGCTAGCGAGTTGTACTCGGTGGCCTCCTTGCTCGATGGTCAGCCCCAATTGCGTTCGGTGCTCGCCGATTCCGGTCAGCCGCACTCAGTTCGCGAAGCACTCGTGCGCGAGGTGCTTGGGGGCAAGGTGAGCGGACTCGCGGTGGATCTTGTAGTGACCGTGGCTGCTCAGCGTTGGTCAGCCGACGCAGATCTCGTCGCAGCGATAGAGCGGCTCGCCGCCCAGGCAGCATTCACAGTTGCGCAGGATCGCAATGAACTCGATTCGGTCGAAGAGGAAATCTTCCTCTTTGGCCGCGCCGTTCAATCGTCCTCGGACTTGCAGATGGCACTCACGGACCCGGCACTCGGTGCAGCCGCCAAGGCGGCGATCGTTCGTGACATCCTGCGGGGGCGCGGTTCTGCCATTGCAGACGAGGTACTCCAATACACGGTTGGCCATCTCCACGGCCAGCGCTTAGACGCCGCCATCGATGATTTGGGCATGGTTGCCGCTCACCAGCGGCAGCGGGTTGTTGCCCAGGTACGCGTTGCCCAACCCCTGGATGCACGTCAAAGCGAGCGCTTGGCCGCAGCCCTTTCAGCGATCGCTGGCCGCACGGTGCGCCTCAATGTGGCCGTCGATCCCAGCGTTCTCGGCGGGGTGTATGTGGCCATCGGTGATGAAGTGATCGATGGCACAGTGGCCACGCGCCTAGAACAAGCTCGACGCGCCGTACTCGGATAAGCACACAACTCAATAAGTCAACGAACTTAAGTAATAGGAAAATCGCCCCTCGGGGCGCTGAAGAGGAAGCAGGACGCCATGACAGAGCTGACGATCCGACCGGAAGACATCCGGGATGCGATCGAGCGCAATGTTGCCGCCTACTCCCCAGCCACTGCGCGGGAAGAGATCGGTCGCGTGATCGAGACAGGCGATGGCATCGCTCGCGTTGAAGGCTTGCACTCGGCGATGACCAATGAACTCCTCGAGTTTGAAGGTGGGTTGCTCGGTGTGGCGCTCAACCTCGACGTGCGAGAGATCGGCGTTGTGCTCCTCGGTGATGGCAGCCACATCGAGGAGGGTCAGTCGGTGCGCCGCACCGGCGAAGTTCTCTCCGTTCCCGTGGGTGATGCTTATCTCGGACGAGTGGTGGACCCGCTCGGTGCTCCCATTGACGGCCTAGGCCCGATCGATGCAGAGGCCCGCCGCGCCCTCGAGGTGCAGGCCCCCACCGTGGTGCAGCGCCAGCCGGTTAAGGAGCCACTGCAGACCGGCATCAAGGCCATCGACTCCATGACCGCTATCGGTCGCGGTCAGCGCCAGCTCATCATTGGTGACCGTCAGACGGGCAAGACCGCCGTATGCCTCGACACCATCATCAACCAGCGAGAGAACTGGAAGACGGGTGACCCGAAGAAGCAGGTGCGCTGCATCTACGTGGCCATCGGTCAGAAGGGTTCCACGATCGCTTCGGTGAAGGGTGCACTGGAGGAGTACGGAGCGATGGAATACACCACCATCGTTGCGGCCCCCGCTTCAGACCCGGCGGGCTTCAAATACCTCGCCCCGTATGCGGGTTCGGCCATCGGCCAGCACTGGATGTACGCAGGCAAGAACGTCCTCATTGTTTTTGACGATCTGTCCAAGCAAGCCGAGGCCTACCGCGCCGTCTCCCTCCTGCTGCGCCGCCCCCCGGGCCGCGAGGCGTATCCGGGCGACGTCTTCTACTTGCACAGCCGTCTGTTGGAACGTTGCGCCAAGCTCTCTGATGAGATGGGCGGCGGCTCGATGACCGGTCTTCCGATCATCGAAACGAAGGCCAACGACGTTTCGGCCTTCATCCCCACCAACGTAATCTCGATTACGGATGGTCAGTGCTTCCTGGAGTCGGATCTGTTCAACTCCGGCGTGCGCCCGGCCATCAACGTGGGTATTTCGGTCTCCCGCGTGGGTGGTTCTGCCCAACCGAAGGCGATGAAGAAGGTGGCAGGCCGGCTTCGCCTCAACCTCGCGCAGTTCCGCGAACTCGAAGCGTTCGCCGCCTTCGGTTCAGATCTCGATGCTGCGTCGAAGGCCCAGCTCGAACGCGGTGCGCGTCTGGTGGAGTTGCTCAAGCAGCCCCAGTATCAGCCGCAATCGATGGAACGTGAGGTTGTCTCCGTGTGGTCAGGCACCACGGGTCAACTTGACGATGTTCCGGTGGAGGACATCCGCCGTTTTGACTCTGAGTTCCTCGGATACATCGAGCGTCAAAAGCCGGAGGTCTTCGAGGCCATTCGCACCACCACTGACCTCTCAGATGACACTGTGTCGGTCTTGGAGAAGGCCATCGCCGATTTCAAGAAGCAGTTCACCACTTCGGCCGGGCATCTCTTGGTCAATGATGAACCAGTTGCCGCAATGGATGAATCCGAAATTGATCCCACGCAGATCAAGCGGGCGGTGCGGAGCTAGTTCATGGGTGCACAGTTAAGGGTTTACCGGCGCCGAATCAAATCGGTGCAGGCAACCAAGAAGATCACCAAGGCAATGGAACTCATTGCATCTTCGCGCATCGTTCGCGCGCAGGCGCGATTGAACGCATCCACCCCTTATCTGGTGCATCTCACGCAGGCGATTTCTGCTGCTGCATCTCATGCTGCAGATGTGTCCAAGCATCCGCTCACCGCACAGGCGGAGAATCAACAGCGGGCAGCCGTGCTCGTGATCACCGCCGATCGTGGCCTAGCCGGGGCGTACTCATCCAACGCCATAAAGGAAGCTGAGTCCCTGAGCCGAACCCTGCGGGAAAAGGGGATGGAGGTGGTGCCTTACGTGGTTGGACGTAAGGGTGTCTCCTACTTCCGTTTCCGTGACCGAGTGATGGGTGGTGAATACACCGGGTTTACCGATCAACCCACGTACGCAGATGCCCAGCGCATCGGCCAAGATCTCCTCGAGCGATTCCTGCAGCCGACCTCAGAAGGGGGTGTAGACGAGATCCACGTGGTCTACACACACTTCTTGAACATGGGCTCGCAGGAGGCGCGCGTTCGGCGGATTTTGCCCCTTGAAGTTGTTGATGAAGTGGTGGATACCTCTGAGAGCGGGATGCCCTTCCCTCTGTATGAATTCGAACCGGGTCCTGAGGCCGTGCTTGATGCGTTGCTTCCACAATACGTCAACCAGACGGTGTGGTTATCGCTTCTGATGTCTGCTGCTTCTGAACACGCTGCCCGCCGTCGGGCGATGAAGTCCGCCACCGATAACGCAGATGAACTCATTCGTTCATTGACTCGCCAGGCCAACGCGGCCCGCCAAGCAGAAATCACCCAGGAGATCAGCGAGATCGTCGGCGGCGCCGATGCCCTCGCATCCGCCTAGACCCTTAACGCCCCATCGAAGAGAAGGAACGAAAGATGACAGCACCGACCGAAACCAAGACCGGCGTTGGCCGCGTGGCACGGGTTACCGGACCCGTTGTTGACGTGGAGTTCCCCGTTGAGGCGATGCCCGAATTGAACAACGCCCTGCACGTGGATGTTGACATCCCCGGAAGCGATGAGGGCGCTGGTCGTCGCACGCTGACCCTCGAGGTTGCCCAGCACATCGGTGACAACATGGTGCGTGCCATTTCGTTGCAGCCAACTGATGGCGTGGTTCGTGGTACGGCCGTGCGCGATACGGGCGGTCCCATCATGGTGCCCGTGGGCGAGGTCACCAAGGGTCACGTATGGAACACCCTGGGGCAGCCGTTGGACATTCGCGAGGATGAGCTCGAAATCACCGAGCGCTGGGGAATTCACCGTTCGGCGCCGGCGTTCGATCAACTTGAGTCCAAGACCGAGGTTTTTGCCACCGGCATCAAGGTCATCGACCTTCTCACCCCATACGTCAAGGGCGGAAAGATTGGCCTCTTCGGTGGCGCAGGTGTGGGCAAGACCGTTCTTATCCAGGAAATGATCTACCGCGTGGCTGAGAACTTCGGCGGTGTTTCGGTATTCGCCGGGGTAGGGGAGCGCACCCGTGAGGGCAATGACCTTTTTCTGGAAATGACCGAGTCCGGCGTTATCTCCAAGACCGCGCTCGTATTCGGTCAGATGGATGAGCCTCCGGGCACTCGTTTGCGCGTGGCACTCACTGCGCTGACCATGGCGGAATATTTCCGTGACGTGCAGAAGCAGGACGTGTTGCTCTTCATCGACAACATCTTCCGATTCACCCAGGCAGGATCTGAGGTATCCACCCTGCTCGGCCGCATGCCTTCAGCGGTGGGATACCAGCCCACGCTCGCAGATGAGATGGGTCAATTGCAGGAGCGCATCACCTCCACCCGCGGTCACTCGATCACCTCGCTGCAGGCCATCTACGTGCCGGCTGACGATCTCACCGACCCGGCGCCAGCAACCACATTCGCCCACCTCGATGCCACCACGGTGTTGAGTCGTCCGATTTCGGAACTGGGCATTTACCCGGCTGTGGATCCGCTTGATTCAACGTCTCGGATTCTTGATCCCCGCTACGTTGGTGATGAGCACTACGCAGTCGCCGCGCGTGTGAAGGAGATCTTGCAGCGCTATAAGGATCTGCAAGACATCATCGCGATCCTCGGTATTGATGAGCTTTCTGAAGAAGACAAGATCATCGTGGGACGTGCCCGGCGTATTCAACGCTTCCTCTCGCAGAACATGTTCGTCGCGGAAGCATTCACTGGCCAGCCTGGTTCCTTTGTGCCCGTCGAAGAGACCATCGCGTCATTCAAGGCTCTGACGGATGGCGCCTACGATCACCTGCCCGAGCAGGCGTTCTTCATGTGCGGCGGTATCGAAGACGTGGAGCGCAATGCCGCGGAGTTGGCGAAGAAGTAGTCATGGCCGAACTTGAAGTAGCGGTGGTTTCCGCGGAACGCAGTCTTTGGACTGGCACCGCGAAGAGTGTGGTTGCCAAGACCCCGGAGGGTGAGATTGGCATCCTTCCCGGTCATGAGCCCGTGCTCGCCCTGCTCGTCGAGGCGCCCCTGCGTATCGAAGAAGCCGATGGCACGAAACTTGTGGTTGCGGTACATGGTGGTTTCTTCTCGGTTGATTCGAATAAGGTCAACGTGATTGCCGAGGCCGCAGAATTGGCTGAGGACATTGACGTTGAGCGTGCCCAGGCGGCGCTCACCCGTGCGCAGGCGCAGGGTGCAGATGGCGACTTCTCCGCTCTGAAGCGAGCAGAAACCCGTATTCAGGTTGCTGGCGTAGCCAAGGGCCTCCGTTAAGAACGAGTGGCACCTGGTTCCCAGAGCACATCGCCCTGAGACCCATTGGCCACTCGGCCCAGAATGAACAGCAGATCGCTCAACCTATTGAGATAGGTGGCCGTGAGCGGGTTCATTCCACCGTGGTAGGTATCGAGCGCTGCCCACGTGCTGCGCTCAGCTCGGCGAATCACCGTCCGAGCCACGTGTAGTTGCGCGGCGACCGTGTTGCCGCCGGGGAGGATGAAGGAGCGCAGGGCGGGGAGGGTCTCGTTGTACTCATCGCACGCCGCTTCGAGCCGATCCACGTATTCCTGAGTGACACGTAGGGGTTCAAAGGGAGGATTGTCCTGTACAGGGCTAGACAAGTCTGCACCGAGATCGAATAGCTCATTTTGAATACGTCCGAGCAAGCTCACCAGACTCGCCGAGAGTGGTGCTGGATCTGATTCGGTGGCATTGAATGCGAGTGCCAAACCAATCGCGCAGTTCCCCTCATCCACGTCTGCGTACGCACGCAAGCGTGGATCGTTCTTGCCGGTTCGAGACATGTCCCCGAGGGAAGTCGTGCCGTCATCGCCGGTGCGGGTATAGATGCGCGTGAGATTGACCATGGCACGACCCTAGGCCACTTGGGCCGGCTTCGCTCGTACGATGCGACCGTGGACGTACTACGAATTCAAGGGGGCCAGCGCCTAGTCGGTTCCATGCCCGTAGTGGGCGCGAAGAATTCGGTCCTTAAGTTGATGGCTGCCTCCCTCCTCGCACCCGGTGCCACCACGATCACGAATGTGCCGGCCATCGACGATGTCACGATCATGGCCGAGCTGCTTCGAAGACTCGGTTGTGATGTGGTTCATTCGGTGGAATCGAGTACCGTGAGGGTCACATCACCCGAGAATCCAGAGCATCGAGCTGATTACGATCTCGTCCGCCGGATGCGTGCGTCGATCTGTGTCTTGGGCCCGCTCATTACGCGCTGCGGTGCGGCGGATGTTGCCCTGCCAGGCGGAGACAACATTGGTTCCCGGGGACTTGATCTCCACATTGATGGCCTCAGGCGCATGGGGGCCGAGGTTACAAATGAGCACGGCTATCTGATTGCGCACGCCGATCACCGGTTACATGGAGCGAATATCTGGCTCGATTTCCCAAGCGTTGGTGCTACGGAGACGCTGGCCATGGCTGCCGTGCTCGCATCGGGGACCACTGTCATAGATAACGCGGCCAGGGAGCCTGAAATCGTTGATATCTGCTCGATGTTGGTGGCGATGGGTGCACAGATAGATGGCATCGGCACATCCACGCTGACCATCGAGGGGGTGGACTCACTTCACCCAGCCATCCATGCCACGGTGCCTGATCGAATTGTGGCGGGCACCTATGCCGTTGCCGCGGTTATGACGCAGGGGGACATAGCGGTCACCGGTGCTAGGGCCGAACACCTCAGCGTTGCACTCGAGAAACTCGAGACTGCCGGTGCCGAAATCGAATCTGGTACCGATGGCTTCCGGGTGCGCATGGAAGGCCGGCCGAAGTGCGTTGATGTGGTCACCCTCCCGTATCCCGGCTTTCCCACTGACCTGCAACCCCAATTCATCGCCCTCAATGCGATCTCCGAGGGTGCGGCGTTGGTGACGGAGAATCTCTTCGAGGCGCGCTTTCGTTTTGTTCAGGAACTTGCTCGCCTCGGTGCTGATGTGCGCACCGATGGGCACCACGCCCTCGTCCGAGGTACACCAGCCCTCTCAGGTGCGCCCGTTGAGGCGACGGATATCCGTGCCGGTGCGGGATTGGTGCTGGCGGGTTTGGTTGCCGATGGGACAACAGAGGTGTTTGGAGTGGATCACCTCGATCGGGGCTACGCGGGCCTTGTTCCGGCTCTCAAACACGTGGGCGCCGATATTGAGCGGATTAGTGCGAACGCCTGAGCAGTTCGTAGGCACGCTGTTCATCTGAGGGCCAGACCATGAGACGTGGACCATCCGTGGTACTTGCCAGAGTGGCGCGAATACCAGCTTGCTCCAGGCTGCGCCGGGAGATTTCCCCTTCGATGTAGGTAGCTGGCGTGGCGACACTGACCAGCAGTCCGTACTCCTCGGGCGTACCTGATCGTGCCGGTGCGGCGACAACAGAGGAACCCCGCCGGAAGGCCCAACGGAGGATCAGCACCATTACTCCAATCCCACAGGCCGCGATGAGCGGCCCGAAGAGGTAGGAATAGGAACTGGACATGGGTGCATCCTCGCCCATCGCTGCCCAATCGGCACCCCGAGCCGTACCCTCACTACATGGACAGGACGGGCCGATTGGGGGAGCCGGATCGACCCTGGTTGATGCGCACCTACGCCGGGCATTCATCGGCAGAGGAATCCAATGCCCTCTTCGTTCGTAATCTGAGTAAAGGTCAGACCGGGCTCTCCGTCGCATTCGACTTGCCCACCCAAACCGGCTATGACCCTGATTCGGTGATGGCACGTGGTGAAGTGGGGAAGGTTGGGGTACCGATTGCCCACCTGGGCGATATGCGGGCCCTCTTTCGCGATATCCCGCTTGACCAGATGAACACGTCGATGACGATCAACGCAACGGCTATGTGGCTCCTCGCCCTCTACGTTGCACTCGCTGAGGAACAGGGTGTCTCGCCACACGAGTTGGCCGGAACTACTCAGAACGACATCATCAAGGAGTACCTATCCCGTGGCACCTACGTTTTTCCACCGGAGCCGTCACTACGCCTGATCACAGACATGATCGTGTACACCGTTACCGAAATCCCCTCGTGGAATCCCATCAACATCTGTTCGTATCACCTGCAAGAGGCGGGGGCCACGCCTGCGCATGAAATCGCCTTCTCCTTAGCCACTGCCATAGAAGTGCTGGATCGTGTTAAGCAATCAGGAAGAATCCCTCCGGATCAATTTGGCGCAGTGGTGGGGCGCATTTCTTTCTTTGTGAACTCCGGGGTGCGTTTCGTTGAGGAAATCGCCAAAATGCGGACCTTTGTGCAGATGTGGGAAAACCTCACACTTGAGCGTTACGGGGTGAAAGACCCAAACCAGCGGCGATTCCGTTATGGCGTGCAGGTGAACTCACTCGGTCTCACTGAGGCGCAGCCGGAAAACAACGTTCAACGTATCGTCCTCGAAATGCTTGGCGTGACCCTGTCACGTGCGGCGCGGGCACGCGCGATCCAGTTGCCGGCTTGGAATGAGGCCCTGGGATTACCACGTCCGTGGGATCAGCAGTGGTCCTTGCGCATGCAGCAGGTACTTGCCTACGAGTCAGACTTACTCGAGTACCCGGATCTTTTTGCCGGGTCATATGTAATGGATGCACTCGTTCAGGAACTTCACGCCGATGCCACGTCGGAGTTAGAACGCATTCTCGCCATGGGGGGCGCAGTTGACGCGGTAGAGAGCGGCTACATGAAGAAGGAGCTCGTGCGCGACCATACGAATAGGCGCACGCGAATTGAATCGGGCGATCTGACCGTTGTGGGGGTTAATCGTTTCACCGAGACGGAGGTGAATCCGCTCCTTGAGGATGACGATCTGATTCAGTCCGTGAGCCCCGAGGTTGAGGCTTCAGCAATCGCCTCCGTGGAGCGGTGGCGAACCACGCGCGATCCAGGTGCGGTTGATTCGGCACTCGCTGCACTTCGCGCAGCGGCCGAGACGGGCGCGGACCTTATGGAACCATCACTTGCATGTGCTCGCTCGGGGGTCACCACAGGCGAATGGGCCCAGGTGCTCCGTGAGGAACTTGGTGAGTTTCGCGCTCCCACCGGAATTGACGCCTCCACCAATTCAGGTGGCAGCAGTGAGGCACTCGCAAAAACCCGTGCCTTCGTTGCTCAGGTAAGTGGGCTCGCTGGACACACATTGCGATTCCTCGTGGGTAAGCCGGGTTTGGACGGTCACTCCAATGGAGCAGAGCAGATTGCTGTCCGGGCGCGCGATGCAGGTTTCGAAGTCGTTTATCAAGGAATCCGCTTGACACCGGCAGCTCTAGCCGAAGCGGCCGTTGCCGAGGATGTGGACGTGGTTGGTCTGTCGATCCTGTCAGGCTCACATCGAGTCTTGGTTCCTGAAGTGCTCGCGGAGCTTCATCAGCGAGGCGCTGATGACATTCCAGTGGTTGTGGGCGGCATCATTCCAGAGCTAGACGCCGCGTGGCTCCGCGAGCAAGGGGTCGCAGCGGTTTTTACTCCTAAGGATTTCGATACTTCGGCGATCATGTACAGGGTTGCTGAAGTTGTGGCGGAGACGCTCACGGCTAAGAAGTAATCTCCTGCCATGCGTATCGTGGTTGCCCGCTGCACGGTTGATTACCGGGGCAGGCTTACCGCACACCTGCCAGAAGCTGATCGGATCATCATGCTCAAGGCCGATGGTTCGGTGCTCATCCACGCAGACGGCGGCTCCTATAAGCCGTTGAACTGGATGAGTGCGCCTTGCTCCCTTCACGTGGACTCAACCGGTGACGGCGCAGCCCTCTGGACGGTCACCAACAAGGGGGGTGAGCAACTCGTCATCACGATTCATCACGTCCACGGTGAAATTGAGTATTCACTAGGGGTAGATCCAGGTCTGGTGAAGGATGGGGTGGAGGCAAACCTTCAGAAGCTCCTGGCCGAGCATGTTGAAGTGCTGGGTGCGGATTGGACATTGGTTCGTAGGGAATATCCCACAGCAATTGGTCCGGTGGATCTCCTCTGCAGATCCGATGCCGGTGCGCACG
>JBJOIE010000015.1:0-3922 GCA_046047295.1 Actinomycetota bacterium
AGCTCCTGCGCATGTATGGCGCCGAAATCATCTACTCACCCGCGGCCGGTGGATCGAATGAAGCCGTGCGCGTGGCCAAGAAACTGGCTGAGGAGAATCCGGACTGGGTCACTCTCTACCAATACGGCAATCCAGCTAATCCGCAGGCGCATTTTGATTCCACTGGACCAGAAATTCTCGCTGATCTACCCACCGTTACCCACTTCGTTGCGGGACTCGGAACAACCGGAACCTTGATGGGGGTGGGCAGGTACTTACGCGAACACAAGCCCGATGTGGAGATCGTGGCCGCTGAGCCGCGCTACGGCGAATTGGTATACGGGCTGCGCAACCTTGATGAAGGTTTCGTCCCGGAGCTCTATGACGAGTCAGTGCTTACCCGCAGGTACTCCGTGGGCCCGCTCGATGCACTGCGGCGCACTCGTGAACTCCTCGATCACGAGGGGATATTCGCAGGTATTTCCACGGGTGCGATCTTGCACGCGGCACTTGGCATAGCGGAGAAAGCAGAAAAGGCTGGCGAGCGGGCCGATATTGCGTTCATCGTGTGTGACGGTGGTTGGAAGTATCTGTCTACCGGCGCGTACGAGGGCACCCTCGAAGAAGCCGAGAGTGCCCTCGAAGGCCAACTGTGGGCCTAATGCACGTTTCTTGCTAGGCGCGCTTACGGGTTCTGACGGAACCAGGCCATCGCGCTCTGAGTGTTGACGATCAACACCACGATCAGGCCGATGATGATCTGCAGCCAGCCACCGTGGCCGAGGTTGAAGAAGCCGAAGATGATGTTCAGCACGGCCAGTGCGGAGATCACCACGTGCGCGGTTTCGCTGCCCACCCAGGCGAGCTTGGCGAGCCAGATGTAGATGAGGCCGAGGATTACGGTGATGCCGCCCGCAAACCACAGGTAGAAGGTGGAGACCGTCTGGCTCTCACCCGTCAGTGCGTTTGTGTAGGTGGGGTTTTCTCCAAAGGAGGAGAAGAACAGCAGGGACCCGAAGATGATGTCGCCGATGGCGCCAACGATCAGCAGGATTGCGATGATGCTTACGCCAACGGGGCGGCGCAGAGCGGTGTCAGCCATGATGCTCCTTTGCAGTGCGCCGGCACGGTGCCGGCGAAAACGAGGGTAGGGATTGCTCCTGCGTGTGCGGGTGTGGCGCGCCGTAGGCTTCCTCATGAATTGGGAGGATGCAGCGTGAGTGATGCACCGATCGGCATTTTTGATTCCGGTTTTGGTGGGTTAACCGTTGCGCGTGCAGTGATGGATCAACTCCCGCATGAGCAGGTGCTTTACGTGGGAGATACCGCTCGCGGGCCCTATGGTCCGCGACCGATTGCCGAGGTGCGTGAGTTCACCCTTGAGATGCTGGATGAACTCGTGGAACGGGGTGTCAAGGCACTCGTGATTGCATGTAATTCGGCGAGTGCGGCAACCTTGCGCGATGCGCGTGAGCGCTATTCGGTCCCAGTGATCGAGGTGGTACATCCCGCAGCACGGCGTGCGGTAGTGGCTACCCACAACAACAGGGTGGGCGTGATTGGAACTCAGGCCACCATTACCTCCCAGGCGTATAACGATGCCTTCGCTGCGGCCCCACAGGTGCGTCTCTATTCGCAGGCCTGTCCGCGCTTTGTGGAACTGGTGGAAGCGGGTATCACTAGTGGTGAGGAGGTCATTTCCATTGCCCGCGAGTACCTGGCGCCTCTACAAGCTGCCGGCGTTGACACCGTAGTTCTCGGTTGCACCCACTACCCCTTGCTCACCGGCGCCTTGTCCTATGTGTTGGGTGAAGACGTGACTCTCGTTTCGAGCGCTGAGGAAACTGCACTTGATGTTTTCCGAACCCTGACCGCTGAGGGGCTGCTGCGTCAGGCGAGTCTTGGTGCGCCCGAGCATGAATTTCTCGTCACTGGTGATCCAGCAGAATTTGCGTTGCATGGGCGCCGATTCCTCGGACCAGAAATCGGAGAAGTACGGGCTGCTCGCTAAGGTCACCACATGACTCGTTCCGATGGCCGTACCGCCAATGATCTTCGCCCTGTCACGTTCGAGCGCAACTGGCTCGAGCATCCTGAAGGCTCCACTTTGGTGAGTTTTGGCAAGACGCGTGTGCTGTGCACTGCATCCTTCACTCCGGGTGTGCCGCGTTGGCTGAAGGATTCCGGTAAGGGCTGGGTAACCGCTGAGTACGCGATGCTGCCCCGCGCCACCACTGATCGCAACCAGCGGGAGTCAGTCAAAGGCAAGCTCGGTGGTCGCACCCAGGAAATTTCCCGATTGATCGGGCGCTCGCTGCGTGCGGTGGTGGATATGTCGACGTTGGGCGAGAACTCGATCGTGATTGATTGCGACGTATTGCAGGCTGATGGTGGAACGCGAACCGCGGCCATTACGGGTGCCTATGTTGCGCTGGCTGACGCGATCACCTGGGCGCAGCAGGCCGGGCACGTGAGCGGCAACCCGCTTACTGATTCGGTTGCCGCGGTGAGCGTGGGCATCATCGATGGTGAGCCACGGCTCGATCTTCACTATGACGATGATGTGCGCGCTGAAACCGACATGAACGTGGTGATGACGGGCTCAGGTACCTTCGTTGAAGTGCAGGGAACTGCTGAGGGAGCGCCTTTTGACCGCGCACTCTTGGATCGACTGCTCGATCTCGCGGCTGCTGGCATCAGTGATCTCACGGCCATGCAAAAGTCTGTTCTTGCTGGTTAGGCCACAGTGACGTCACGGGTTGTTCTTGCCACTCGCAATAACAAGAAGGTTGCCGAGCTGCGCAGCATCCTTGCTGATGCCGGACTTGACGTGGAACTTCTGGGCACAGATGAATTTCCCGATCTCCCCGATGTGGCAGAAACGGGAACTACTTTTGCCGAGAATGCGCTTCTCAAGGCGCGCGACGTTGCGCAACGCACGGGCTACGTGGCCATTGCTGATGATTCGGGGCTGTGCGTGGATGCGCTCAATGGCATGCCGGGAATTCTGTCCGCACGATGGGCGGGTTCGCATGGTGATGATCAGGCCAACCTAGACCTCGTCTTGGCGCAACTAATTGATGTCCCAGTCGAACGAAGGGGAGCCGCATTCCACTGTGCCGCAGCGGTTGCCACCCCATCTGGTGATGAGCGCGTGGTGGAAGGAATGCTGGCGGGCTCCCTCATCACATCACCGCGGGGAACGAATGGTTTTGGCTATGACCCGATCTTCACCCCTGCCGGATACGTGCTCACCACGGCTGAACTCACGCCCGAGGAGAAGAACGCGATCAGTCATCGGGGAAAAGCGTTCCGGTCTCTCGTACCGGTGTTGCAGGCCGTACTACGTGCGGAAGGCGGGACTTGAACCCGCACGCCCGAGGGCACCAGGACCTAAACCTGGCGCGTATGCCAATTTCGCCACTTCCGCGTGCGCGCAAGTCTATGTCAGGTTCTGAGTGACTCGAGCAGAGATGCTCGTTCAGTTCAGATGCTTCACTGGATCGCGAGATCACGCATGAGCTTGGCTACGTGCCCGGTTGCCTTGACGTTATAAAAGGCGTGTTCGATCTTGCCCGTGGGTGAAATCACGAATGTGGATCGAATCACGCCGGTCACAACCTTGCCGTAGAGCTTCTTTTCACCATAGGCACCGTATTTCTCTAAGACCACGTGCTCGGGATCGGAGAGCAGGGTGAAGTTAAGGCTGTCTTTGTCAGCGAACGTGGCCAATTTCGCTGGGGAGTCTGGCGAGATTGCTACCACGGTGAAACCGGCTTTGGTCAAGACGTTCAGGTTGTCTCGGAAATCACAGGCCTGGGTGGTGCAACCTGGAGTCATGGCCGCTGGGTAGGCGTAGAGAATTACTCGGGCCCCCTTGAAAGATGCCAGCGATACCTTGGCACCCTGCGCATCGAGCAGGGTGAAAGCAGGGGCCTTATCT
>JBJOIE010000016.1:0-10410 GCA_046047295.1 Actinomycetota bacterium
TCATAGGTTCCCACCTGCACGAGGGATCCCGGCTGCTCTGGGGGATTGGCTCCGGCTGGCTGGGCGGCGACGGTGAAAACGGCAGCAAGTCCAAGAGCAATAGTCACTCGAGTTGTGCGCACGGTGAAGCATCTCATGCGCGGGAGTGGGTAAGTTCGCGCCATGCTCAGCATCCAAGACCAGCTCTTCCCATCTCTGACGTGTTTTGGCTGCGGACCAGCCAATACTCAGGGTCTTCAAATCAAGAGTTATGCAACCCCAGAGGGAGTGACGGGGATCTTCGTTCCGCGGCCCGAGCATGACAACGGACTCGGGGTACTCAACGGTGGAATCGTGGCAACCTTGCTCGATTGCCATGGCGGTGCCGCGGTCATGTGGCACGACTTCGAACTCAGTGGTGAGCGGGATCGCATATGGGTGACAGCAGGGCTGGATATCCGCTACCGGCGCCCAAGCCCCCTGGATCGCGAATGCGGTCTGCGCGCCGAACTCCTCGAGGTGGAGGAGAGTGAAATGCGCGTGCGCACGGAGGTCCTAGACGATGGCAGGGTGTGCGCTATCGGTGAAGCACGTTGGGTGAAGCCGCGGACTAGATCAGCGCGCTGATTGTTTTCTCTGGTCATGCTCGCGGCGTAGACCTAACCGAAAACCACGGCGTGCGAGCCAGGCGGCACTTGCAGCCAGCAGAATCAGTGGTAGCACTATTCCGAATACGAGGTAGGCCGACGCGCTCTCAAGACCGTTATCGAGCCACTGGAAGTTCATGCCGAAGTAACCGGTGAGGAACGTAATGGGTAGGAACACGATCGTGACGATGGTCAGTTGGTTGATCCGGTTGCCCTGCCAATTAGATATCTGACCCTGGAGGTCTTGTGCGGTGTTACGAATTGCATCGATCAGATTGGCCGCGAGTGATGCGGTGCTTTGTGCGAGTGCCGAGTAGGACTGCAGCTCCTGGACCCCCGCTTGATCGATCTCGGTGATTGTGTCTGGATCTATGAGCGCGCCTTGCACCTGCACAACATAGGAAGGGAAGCGCATCGCGAATGGCTGAAAGGTCTGCCGATACGCCACCAACTGCGAGGTTTGCTGCGCATTGGGATCGGGCGTGCTGATGATGTCCATGTCGAGCGCACCCACGTCGACTGTCATGCTCGTCAGTCGTTCGGCAACCGTCTCGAGCATTGCTTGAAGCACAAACCCGAGAACGCGGCTCGGCTGCTTCACGGCGAGTGCGGCACGCTGTTGTAGTTGGTTCTTGACCTGCTCCAGGGCTGCGTCTCCTGATGTTCGCATCGTGACCAGCCGGTGCTGGTCGAAGGTGAACCGGCCAGGGCTGATGCCATCATCGCCATCATCGGCCAACCAGAATGTGCCGTTAACTTTCTCCCCGGAGAGCGAAAACGTAACCGGACTCCCGGGGTCAAGCGATGTTCGAAATTGCGGGGCATCGATGCCGAGAGCGGTGATGATCTGGTCGGCTGATGAATCGTTGGCAGAATCAAGGTGAATATCGACCCAACTCAGATCCGTGTTCGTCATGGCCGCAGCAGCAAGCTCGGGCGTGCAAGCTTGCCATGTTTGCCCATCGAAGATGTTCGCTTGCATGTGCCAATCCTAGATTCGCATGTGGCCGGGGGCGTGTGGCACTGCCACATATCTGCCCTTTGTGTGTTCTCATTGGGACTCAACATGGATAAGGAGTCACTATGAAGCGAATCGCTGCACTTGCAGCAACCGGGCTTCTCGCCGCCACAGCGCTGGCGGGATGCTCGAGCGACGAGTCAACTTCGGAAGAACCAATGGTGGGTGGGATGACTGAGTGCACCCAGGAAATCCTCGCCGAGCAGGCCATCGCGTACGCCGAATCGTTGTCACCAGACAACACCTTCACCACCGACAGTGTTGATTGCGCGGACGGATGGGCGGTAGCCAACGGCATCCTGGGGCCCAAGGATGCTCCGGCCGATGGCCCCCAGGGCGCACCCACCGCGTTGATCTTCCAGCAGGAGGGTCAGTTCTGGATCCCGAAGGATCCAGCAGATGTCTGCGGAACCTATTCCGATGGCACCTACCCCAGCGATGCCGAAATTCCAGAAGCGCTGTATTCGGCCTGCCTGGTCTAGTTCGTTTCGGGTGCGCGACCGGGTCGCCGGATGTGAGGGTCAAGGATCCCTTGCGCGGATAGCGATCCGGTCGTGCCACCACCTGCTCCCCGCAAGATTGACGCGAATCCCACAGCGAGTGCCGCGCCCAGGAGTGGTCCGGCAACGTACACCCAGGTAGAGGTGTAATCGTTGGCAACGATGTTCGGTCCAAGTGTCCGCCAGGTATTCATAGATGCACCAGAGAGCGGGCTCGCCCATAGGCCGGCAAGTGCGATGTAGCCACCCACACCGATTGCCCCGATGATTCCGATGTTCTGCGCTCCGGACGCTGTTCCGAGGATGACACTGAGTAAGCCGAAGGTGAGGATCAACTCGATCCAGAAGGCCGCCATGGGTGAGCTGGAAGCCGCGGGGTACGTCCCGCCATATGACCCGGAAACTCCGATGATCCATTGCGCGATCAAGACGGCTAGAACTGCGCCGATGAACTGGGCGATCAAGTAGCCGGGGACTCGCTTCCAGGGAAAGTCACCTCGAAGCGAGAAGGCCAGCGTTACCCCCGGGTTGAAGTGCGCCCCGGATACTCGACCCATGAACATGATCATGGCCATCACCATCACGCCGGGGGCGACCACCGCGGCAACGCGGCCCACCGATTGATCGAAGGCTTGGTTCATCATCGGGGCGCCGGCGGCGACGATCACCAGGAAGAACGTGCCCACAAGTTCCGAGGCCCAACGCCTCCACTCGTAGTTCATGTTGTTGAAGTGGGTGACGTCGGCCACCAACTCAGATTCGACCCGGGACACGCGGCGAGATTAACACCGCTAGGGTGAAGCTAGATCCGTACGAGCGTTGGAGAGTCAGTGGACCTGGTAGACACTAAGCCGTTGTGGAAGAACGATCCCGATGATCACGATTACCCCGCGGCCGCGAACTACCTCAGTCTCATCATGCGCAAGAAGCACGTCGATGAGGTGATTGAGGCCCTGAAGAAGGCGAAAGTTGAAACGTACTTCGCGAAGGACCTTCTGCGAGCATCGCGACTCGGAGTTCTACCCATCACGGATAGCCATGTTGCACTCGACCTGAAGAAGGTAATCCAGGGAGAGCGCCTCTCACCGATCCTGCTCGTCCGCGGGCGTATCGCCGATGACGCAGCCCTGACAATCGCAGACGGATACCACCGGGTGTGTACCGGATATCACCTCGCCGATGACACGGCTATTCCTTGCCGAATCGTGGATCTCCCACAAGGGTCAGTGAAGAAGTAGTCAGACGTCCTTCTGCGCGTTCTGGTAACCCTGCTTCATGACCGTTGCACCACTGACGAACGCTTTGCGCCAGGGCACCACACCATCTATTTCGATCTCGAGACTGAAGCTTAGGAAGGTACGAATCAGCACGATGATTCCGAGAACGGTGACATTGTCGATTGTAGGCTCAACGGCTACCGTCCGAATCAAGTCACCTGCGACGAGGATCTCCAGGCCTAAGAGGATCGTTCCTCCGAACGTTTGACGCATTGCTTTGTATGCGCTCGCGCCCGAGCGAGTTCGCAGGTAGGTGCGCAGCGACAGCACGCTCGAGAAAATTAGACCAGCCAGTATGACCATTGCCGCGATGACTTCGAACACCATGGCAACCGCCAACATGGCGGACTCGTATGTCAGGTTCCCCACGGCCAATGTCTACCAGGTAACGAGCTACTCGAGCAGGGTCGCGGCGTAATCGGGCACGTAGGTATTGAGTTCCCGCGGCGGCCGCTCGTATCCCGACGATGCAGGTCGGTGCGGAATATCGATAGGTGGCCGGGTGGCTGGGTAGTAATCGATGGTGCTGAGTAAATGATGGATCATGTTCAGGCGGGCACGCCGTTTGTCATCCGCCTCAATCACGTACCACGGTGATTCCGGGATATCGGTGTGGACGAACATTTCGTCCTTGGCTCGCGAGTAGTCCTCCCAGCGCGTTATGGACTCCAAGTCCATGGGAGATAGCTTCCACTGCCGCATAGGATCGTTCAGGCGCGAGTGGAAGCGCCGCTCCTGTTCAGCGTCGCTGATGCTGAACCAATACTTGCGCAGCAAGATCCCTTCCTCAACGAGGAGCCGTTCGAAGATCGGGGTCTGGTGCAGGAATCGACGGTACTCCTCGGGGGTGCAGAACCCCATTACGCGTTCCACGCCGGCGCGGTTGTACCAGGATCGATCGAATAAACGCATCTCACCGGCCGCCGGTAGATGCTCGATGTAACGCTGGAAGTACCACTGCGACTTCTCGCGCTCGGTAGGGACAGGAAGTGCCACGATGCTGACCAAGCGAGGGTTGAGGTACTGGGCGATTCGCTTGATAGTCGAACCTTTGCCCGCTGCATCACGTCCTTCGAACAGCACCACAACGCGCTTTCCTTGGCTGCGGACCCACTCCTGAAGGTGAACGAGTTCACCCTGCAAGCGGACGAGTTCCTGCTCATAGACCTTCTTGGGAAACCTGTGTTCGGTCACCACTCGAGGCTAGCGACAGTGCAAAGCGCAATGCGCGGTGAAGCCTTACTTTCCGTGAAGTCCTAGCGGAGCAGCTGCTCAATGCGCGTTGCAAGTGCTGGCTCGGGATGTGCCCCCACCATGGTGTCTACGGACTGACCGCCCTTGAGGAATACCAGCATCGGAATGCTCGAGGCGTTGAACTGCTGGGCAAGGCGGGGATTTTGATCCACGTTCACCTTGACAACCTTTATACGCCCGGCGAAACGCTGTGCAAGTGAGGCAAGTACCGGTGCCACCATCCGGCAGGGCCCGCACCAGGGAGCCCACAGATCAACGAGTACCAGAAGGGGAGTGGTGGTATCTGCTGGGAAACTGGAATCATCGGCATCAATAATCCATGGAAGTTTCGCCTTGCACTTGCCACATTGCGGTATTCCTGACGCCGCATTCGGAATGCGATTCTTGGCACCGCATGCCGGGCAGGCGATCACCGTTGATGTGCTCATGGGATGAGTCAATCAGATTACTGGGTTAATGCGGACGCGGTGATGCTTCGCAATTCGGGATTCTTAGGTGACACCGAGTCTCCGCTGCTTACGCCTCGGATGCGCCGCCCCATCCAGGGGATCAAATGATTGCTAATCCACTGGATATCGGAAACAAGTTTCTCGGGCGTGGTCCGGGGATCGCAGCCCAGGGCGTCTTCCCACCAGCCCGGCTGGCCCCCCAGGACGCGAGCATCGTTCACCCCTAATTTGTAGGCAGTGACCGCGGCAACGCGCGCATGGCCCTCGGAGTTGAGATGGAGACGATCTTCATGCCACATGCGTCGATCCGTGAGAACCGTAATCCTTTCAAGGTCGACTAGGAGCGCACCGTGGATCTCGGCTATGGATCGGATCCCGGAGTTGAAGTAGGCAAAGCGATCGGCGAGTGCCTGCGCCAGTCTGCCGGTTCCCCCGGCTCGCCCAATGGATGTGAACATGACGACCGTGCGGTTTTCACTGGTGAGTCTTGCAATAGTCGTGTTGTAGTTCACCAGGAGTTCGGCGATATCTGTCTTGGGTCGCAGCACGTCATTGGCACCCGCGTGGACGGTGATGATTGTGGGTGACATCGCAATGGCTGCATCGATTTGCTCGCGAGAAATCTGATCGAGCACCTTGCCGCGCACTGCAAGATTCGCGTACTCAATTATCTGGCCTGCGGAATCTGCCAAATGCCTGGCTAGTCGATCACTCCAACCGATGAATCTGCCGTCTGCTCGAACATCATCGTGGACGCCCTCGGTGAAGGAATCACCGATACACACCAGGCGGGTCGTCATTTCGCCATCATCCCAGTACCGCCGAAACCCCACGGATCAGGAAGCCCGCTCCGATGATGAGTAAGACGATTGCGGCAACGATGAGCACAATCCGATACACGCGTGATGAGAATCGGTGCCGTTGACTCGACAGGGCGAGCACCATCGCGACCTTGCTCCCCACGAGCGCGAGGTAGAAGCCAACCATGAAGATGATCGCGTGGGCGGGTGAACTGTCCCATTCTGCGAGGAGGAGCGCCGAGCCGGCGGTGGTCCAGAAGATCCACGGAGCGGGGTTGAGCAGGTTGACCAGAAAGCCCTGGACCCAGGCAGGACGTCCATCGCGGGGGCTAGCGGCGCTGGTGTCGTGGATCAAAGATTCTGGGCTGGTGGTCTGGCTTGCCCGCCACGTCTCCCATGCGAAGAACACGATCACCAACCCGCCCACGATCCCTAGCCAAGTCATGACGGCAGCCGGAAGCTGGCTCACCACGGTGAGCGCGATAGCGATGATCATGAGATCTGAGAGCAGTGGCGCGATAGCAACCTGAAGCCCGGGTCCGCGACCCCTGCGCAGGGTCACCGCCAGAGCGAGCACGAGGAGCGGGCCCGGTGCCAACCCCGAACCCAGGCCGAGCCCGAAGCCGGCAGCAAAACCATCCATCGCGGGAATTGTGGCACTAGATCCGCGGCTAAGGGCCACCGATGTGAGGACCTTTGGCCCCCGCTAGGACCTTTGCGGACTCGTAGATTTGGGCGTATCGATAGAAGGGGGCGCTATGGCGCGCATTGTGATTCTCGGTGCTGGCATTTCCGGTCACACCGCGGCCCTGCACCTCAAGCGGATGGTGGGATCCGAACACGAGGTTGTGGTGGTCTCACCGAACTCGAAGTGGAATTGGATTCCATCCAACATCTGGGTGGGTGTGGGCAAGATGACTACCGAGCAAGTCACTTTTCCGTTGGCCCCTATCTATAAGCGCAAGGGCATCACCTTTCATCAGGCGCTAGCAACAGCCATTCACCCTGAGGGTGACTCGAACCACGATCAACCCTTCGTTGACATCACCTATACCGATCCCACGCGCTCGGGTCAGCAGTCCACCCTCGAATACGACTTCTTGATCAACGCGACCGGACCGAAGTTGAATTTTGGTGCCACCCCCGGTCTTGGGCCCGATGGCCACACCGTCTCCGTGTGCACGCCATCCCATGCAATTGAGGCGTCCTCGCACCTGCAGGACGTGATCGCGAAACTGAAGGCTGGAACTCCACAAACCCTGGTGGTGGGGGTGGGGCATGGCACGTGCACCTGTGAAGGTGCTGCCTTCGAGTACGCGTTCAACGTTGAACACGAACTCCGTGCGGCGGGTGTGCGTGACAAGGCAAAAGTCATTTACCTGACGAACGAATACGAACTAGGTGACTTTGGCGTGGGCGGCATGGTCTTCTCGCAGCGAGGATTCGAAACCACGAGCAAAATGTGGACGGAATCCCTTTTCCGGGAGCGCGGTGTGGAAGCGATTCTGCAAGCACACGTGGAAAAGGTTGAACCGGGTGTTATCCACTACGAGCAACTAGATGGCTCGAAGAGCACCCTTGACTTCGACTTTGCGATGCTGCTACCTCCTTTCCGGGGTGCTGATCTCAAGGCCTTTGATCGCATGGGCATGGACATAACCGAAGATGTTTTTGCGCCGAGTGGCTTCATGAAGGTTGATGCCGATTATCAGCAGAAGGCCTTCGATGACTGGCGCGCCGAAGACTGGCCGCAGACCTACCGTTCACCTCGATTCGCGAACGTATTTGCCGTGGGCATCGCCTTCGCGCCTCCGCACCAAATCAGCAAGCCGCGGGCAAGCCCCAATGGCACATTGATCGCTCCAGCTCCACCGCGGACGGGAATGCCCTCAGGAGTAATGGGAAAGGTAGTGGCGCAGACCATCGCTGACCACTTGAAGTCCGGTGACTACTCCGAGGCGCGCACCGCGTCCATGGCGTCGATGGGGGCTGCGTGCATAGCTTCAGCCGGCCACGGATTCCGTTCGGGCACTGCAGCCGCGATGACTATGTATCCGATCGTCCCTGATTATCAGAAGTACCCCAGTGGCCGAAGCCTCAACGATACGTACGGGGAGATCGGCCTCGGTGCGCACTGGATCAAAGCGCTGCTGCACTTCCTGTTCATCTACAAGGCCAAGGCCCGTCCGTTCTGGTACCTGATCCCGGAGTGATGTCAATGGATAACGCGAGTCAGTCAATAAGCCAGGCACCACTTCCCACGGAAAAGACCGTGCGGGCTAGGACCAACCTGTTGTTTCAGTTCTGGCGCTTCCTAGCGATCAACATGCGCATGATGAAGATGGTCCGCAAGGGGCACCACTGATCCATCCCCAGCCACGACATCTTTCGCGGCGAGTGGATCAGGGCACTTGGCTGGCCACAGGCTGCGCTCGGGGCGATCGGTATCGAGGAATGCCCAACCCTCATTGAGCGCAACGGTGAACATGTCGCGATTGCCGTTCACCACAACCGGGTAGCGCACTTGACGCAGGAGTGGCAGATCGTTGGCCGAGTCGGAGTACATGTAGGACGCATCGAGCCGGATGCCATCGCGTGCCGCCAGTACTGCAACCTCGGCTGCCTTGCGTGGGCCATGCACCACTGGCGCCGCCAGCCGTCCGGTATAGAACCCATCCACTATCTCCAACTCCGTTGCGAGGTACCCGTCCATCCCGAGGATCTCGCTGATCCGGCTGGCGATCTCCCGTGGGCTTGCCGTGACCAAGTAAGTAGGACGGCCGAGTTTCTGGTGGGCACGCACGTGGCTGATCACTCGGGGAACCGCAACCCGGGGGAACACTCGGCGGACTGCGTGATCGCATTCGCGAGCAACGTGGCACGCTTCTTGACCCGCGATCAGCCCGATGAGTTGGCTGGCCAAACCTTGTGCTCCACCCCGAATCTCCGTGCGCGTATAGACGTAGCGGAATTGAGCGGCTGCAAAGCGAGCGAGTTGACGCCGCGGTACGAGTCCGGTGCGAGCGAGATCGCGGCCCACGTGGAACAGGGATGATCCGCGAATTAGCGTGTTGTCCAGATCGAAGAATGCTGCACTCGGCACATACTCAATGTCTCATGATTGATTGGCACCTTTGCTCGCTGGACACTCACGTTCTCAGTGTTCACCAGGAGTTCTCCCACACGTTGATTCAGTAATGCGGTGGCCGCACCCTGTTGCCGCTGACTTAGAACGTGCGGATCGCGCTCGTCACGGAATCGTTCCTGCCTCGGATCAACGGGGTCACGAACTCGGTGATCCATGCCTCTCGGAACCTCGTGTCTGGAGGTCACGAGGTGACCATCGTGTGCGCAGATACCTACGGCAGCGATCAATTCGAAGGAATCCCTGTTCGGACTGTTCCCTCGGTGAGTGTGCCCGGCATTCACGACATTGACGTTGCTGTCACGTCTACATGGTGGCTCAGCAGGATCTTGGCCGACATTGCTCCCGATGTTGTTCATGTCGCCAGTCCATTCGTGCTTGGTGCGGTGGGGGTGAAAGCGGCCAAGCGTCTTGGTCTTCCCGTGGTCGCCGTATTCCAGACCGACATCCCCGGCTTCGCACGGCACTACGGCCTATCGAGTGTTGCTCCGCTGGCAGATGCACATGTGCGTCGCATCCATGGCGAGGCTGATCTCACACTTGTACCTTCTTCTGCCTCGCACGCGTACCTGCGATCCCTCGGCATAGAGCGTCTGGCCCGATGGGGACGTGGGGTTAACACGTCCATCTTCACGCCCACATTGCGCGATGAGAATTTGCGGGCACGATGGTCTCCAGATGCGGGAGCTCACGTGGTTGTCGGATACCTCGGACGCCTCGCTCCCGAAAAGGGCGTGGAAAGGCTCGCCGACATCCAGACGCTTCGTGGCGTGCAGCTGGTGGTGATAGGCGATGGCCCAGCGTTGTCCACATTGGAAGAAGCGCTTCCCAAGGCCAGGTTTGTTGGGCGCCGTTCAGGCGAGGATCTCGGTCGCCACGTTGCATCCCTCGACATCCTCGTTGCGCCGGGCGAAAACGAGACCTTCTGCCAGGTAATCCAGGAGGGTATGGCCGCAGGTGTGCCCGTGGTAGCGCCAGCTGTGGGCGGTCCGCGAGATCTGATCAATCCTGGAGCGGACGGATTCCTGTACGAACCAGGTGACGTCACCGACATGCTCGAGCACGTGAGTCTGTTAGTCGACGATTCACGATTGCGCGTCCGTATGGGAATGAACGGGTTCGCCAAGGTTGCCCCTAAGACTTGGTTGGGGGTCACCGATGAGCTACTCGGGCATTATCACTCCGTGATGCATGCTCAGCTCGCTGCATGATGGTTGCGTCACCTACTATGAGGGGATGAGCGCCACCGCATTAACGGGACACGGGCGCACGGTGGCGTTCGCAGTGCCACTGGTTCTCCTCACCGCGATCGCGCACACGGCAGTTGGCGGCGCCTTTCCT
>JBJOIE010000017.1:0-6986 GCA_046047295.1 Actinomycetota bacterium
AGCATGGCCTATGCCACGCCTGCTGGGACGAAGGAGGTTCTTGACGGGGTCTCCTACACCGTCACTCCCGGACACTTCGTCTCCATCGTCGGTCCCTCAGGCGTGGGTAAGACCACCCTGCTGCGACTGCTCACCGGGCTTGCCAATCCCACAGGCGGCCAGATATCAGTCGGCGGCTCCGCGATCTCTGGGCCACCGGATGGGCTAGCCGTTGTGCTTCAGGATTACACGCGCTCACTGATGCCGTGGCTCACAGTGGAGAAGAACATCACGTTGCCATTGCGTAACGCCAAACTTTCTAAATCGGAGGTGCGTCAGCGAGTAGCGGACTCACTTGCAGAGGTTGGTCTCGCAGGTATCGAGAAGAGCTACCCGTGGCAACTTTCCGGAGGTATGCAGCAACGTGTATCCATCGCGCGCGCCCTCGCCGTGCGACCAGACATCCTGGTGATGGATGAGCCGTTCGCATCAGTGGATGCGCAGACCCGTTTCGATCTCGAAGATCTTGTATTGAAGGTACGTGCCGATTTCGGCATCACCACCTTGATGGTTACCCACGATATCGATGAGGCCGTCTACCTCAGTGATGAAATCCTCGTCCTCTATGGAAAGCCAGCGAAGGTCCGTGACGTGGTTACCGTCGACATCGGCTTCCCGCGCTCCCAAATCGAAACACGCAACAGCCAGCGGTTCGCGGAACTCCGCACCCACGTCTATGCCATGGTGCGCGGACTCGAGTAATTCCCTCGGAATTAGGCCCTTCATACACAACCCAAACATCCGGGTTGCCCTTCGTTGGTGGGCATGGGTCATGCTTGACCTATGAAGCGTCGAACCCTGTGGATCAACCTGGGCCTGGTCGTTGCACTGATCGCCGTTGTTGCCCTCGTGCTCATGGCGCTGCGCCCGGGTCAGCAGGACACGGCTGCACGAACGGTGACCGCGCAGACCGGCACGGTCACGGCAACGGTGACGGCCAGTGGCACGGTGCAAAGCCGCGGTAGCGTGCAGCTTGCCTTCGGCGGCGTGGGCACGGTGACCGAGGTCCTCGTTGAAGCGGGCGACACGGTCACCGCGGGCCAGGAACTCGCGGCCATCGATGCCACCACAGCACTCCAGCAACTTGCGAGCGCCGAATCGAATCTCGCATCCGCGCTGGCGTCGGCAAACTCCTCATCCGCCTCGGTTGCCTCGGCGCAACGCAGCCTGGCGAATGCGAAGAAGACTTCCGAGGAAACGAATACTCGAAATAAGCAGGCCGTAACGCAGGCGAAATCTAATCTGCGCGCAGCCGAGGCGGCTTTCGCCGATTCCTGCCTTAATACCGCTGATCTGACCTGTCCTAATCCCGCGGCCCAGGCGCAACTGCGTGCGGCAGAGACGAGTGCGGCAGCCGCGCAGTCAAGCCTCGATGCCGCGATAGCCAGTGCCAATTCGAACCTCATCGGTTACAACGTCAAGGTCAATCAGACGCAGGCAACGGCCAATAAAGCGCAGGCCGATAGAGACGCATCCTGCGATCCATCAGGAACAGCCACCTGCCGGAGCGCGGAAAGTTCATTGCTTGCGGCACAGCAGGCGTTAGAGAACGCCCAGAATGCCCGCACCGCGGGGCAACTCGCTGATCAACAGGCGATCGTCAGCGCCACAAATTCACTTGCAAGCGCCAACGTTGCCGTGCAGAAGGCACAGGCCGATCTTCGCAAGGCTTACAACGATTCGGTGCGAGCAGCCAAGCAAGCACTCACGAACGCCGAGCAGGCATACACCCTCGGTGTGATCGCAGGTCAGCAGAGTGTGAATCAGGCGCAGGCCTCTCTGGAAAGTGCGCTGTCCTCAACGGCATCTGTCGACCTAGGCAATGGCGAATCGATGAGCCCCAGTGATGCATCGGTGGCAGCGGCCCAAACCGCCGTTGCGGCTGCTGCGCAGGCGGTGGATGAGACCAAGATCATCGCACCTTTCGCCGGGACCGTGGGCTCAATCAGTTACGTAGCAGGGGAGTCATCGGCAGGAAGTGCCAGTGCGAGCACCTCGGCCACGGTGCCGGGCATCACCTTGTTACCGACGGGCGGATTGGAAGTCACCGCAGACTTCGCGGAAGCCGATGCCGCCAAGATCACCGTGGGGGATGTGGCCAGCGTGTCCTTTGCCGCACTCGGCGATGTCGAGGTGGCGGGCACGGTGGTAGCGATAGATCCGGTGGCCGCTGCTGGCACGAATGCACTAGTGACCTATGGCATTCGCGTGGCGCTGCAGGATGCGCCCGAAGCCGTGCGGGAAGGGATGACTGCATCGGTCACCATCACCGTCGCAGAAGTGAGCAACGTGGTGGTGTTGCCGCAGAGCGTGATCTCTGAGGAACGGGGTAACGCCTTCGTGGAGGTTCCCGCCGCCGAAGGTGGAACCACGCGCGTTCCTGTGACCCTTGGGCTCAAGGGTGATCAGGGCGTGGAGGTCACCACCGGAATCCAGGTAGGCGACGTGGTTGCCGTGCCCGAAGCAGAGGTTGCATCCCAAGGCGGCGGTTTCCCGCAGGGCGGTCCACCGGGAGCGAGCAGGCGCGGCTGACATGACCCCCGTTGTTGAACTCATCGATATCAAGAAAATCTACGGAAGCGCGGAGAGCGAAGTTCGTGCCGTAGACGGAGTATCGCTGTCTGTCGAGCGCGGTGAGTTCATTGCCGTGATGGGTGCCTCAGGATCGGGTAAATCCACCTTGATGAACATCATCGGCGCCCTGGATGTGGCAACGAGCGGCACCTATCTTCTCGATGGCATAGATATTGGTGATCTTGACGATGATGCTTTGTCCCTAGTGCGCAACCGACGCATCGGCTTCATTTTTCAGTCCTTCAATTTGATCCCGCGGATGTCGGCCGTGGCCAATGTGGAATTGCCGTTGATGTACCGAGGTGTTCCTCGTGCACAACGCCGCGAAAAGGCAATTGAGGCGCTGGCGAGCGTGGGGTTGGCCGATCGAATGCATCATCAACCCAATCAACTTTCCGGTGGGCAGCAGCAGCGGGTAGCAGTTGCTCGGGCATTGGCCATGGAGCCAGCGCTCATGTTGGCTGATGAGCCCACCGGCAATCTTGATTCCCGGAGCACTGCAGAGGTGCTCGATCTGCTTGAGTCCATTCACGCTCGCGGCGGCACCATCGCGGTAATCACGCACGAGGATGAGGTGGCCTCCCGCGCCCAACGCGTCATCACCATGCGTGATGGCAAGGTGGAATCCGATAGTGCGGTGATGTCACCATGATCTTTTGGGAGTCTTTCCGAAGTGGATGGCAGGCCATCCTGGCGAACCGGATGCGTTCGGCGCTGACCATGCTCGGCATCATGATCGGTGTTGCCGCCGTCATCACGCTGGTTGCTTTTGGTCAGGGCGCTTCCAACAGTGTGAGTTCCAGTATTCAGAGCTTGGGAACCAATCTCCTCACCGTGTATTCGGTGGATCCCAACCGCGGAGGCGAGGTGGTCAACGCGTCGCCACGCGATCTCACCGAGGAAGACGTTGCCGCCTTGGGCAATCCGGCAGTAGCACCAGACATAGCAGCCGTTGCTCCGGTCAAGCAAACTCCAGTGAATTGCACCTATGGCGATGCCAGCTACAGCACCACACTTTCGGGTACCTGGCCGGCGTATTACGCCATCAATAACTCGGAAGTGGCCAGTGGAACGTACTTCCAAAACTCGGATGTGCTGGATGCTCGGCGGGTCACCACCATTGGCAGTGCAGTTGCCGATGAACTCTTCGGCGATGAAAATCCACTAGATAAGCAAATCATTTGTAATGGGGTGCCGTTCACGGTTATCGGGGTGCTCGCAGAAAAGGGATCGAGCGGGCCATTCAATAATGACGACGTGATGCTGGCACCGCTCACGGCGGTAGAGAACTCCATCGTGGGCTATGGGCCGCTGACCTCAATTTCCGTTCAAGGGATCAGCCCCGAACGCATCGATGCGGCTCAGGCGCAGGTGAACCAAATCCTCGATGAACGGCATGGCACGAATGCGAGTAATCGCGATTTCGATATTTTCAATCAGGCGAGTTTGTTGGACACGATCAGTGTTGCCCTCGGCGTGTTTACCGCGTTGCTGGGAGCGGTGGCTGCCATTTCCTTACTCGTGGGCGGGATTGGCATTACGAACATCATGCTTGTGTCGGTGACGGAGCGAACCCGGGAAATCGGCATTCGAAAGGCCATTGGTGCCTCACGGCGTTTCATCTTGATGCAATTCCTGATGGAGGCAACGGTGCTATCCCTATTGGGTGCAACGGCAGGATTGATCCTGGCTTTCGCGGCCTCCTTCATTGAGGTTGCAGGCATCTCCCCGGCGATCGTTCCCTCCTCTGTGGTTGCCGCGTTCGTGATCAGCGTGGCGATCGGCTTGTTCTTCGGTTCCTATCCTGCCAAACGTGCAGCATCCCTGCGCCCGATCGATGCCCTCCGGCATGAATAGTGAAGGGAATTCACCCCATGTCTGATGACGATCTCAATGCCATCCTGGCCAAGCGCACGGTCAAAGCTAAGCGAGCTAAGTCCACCACTGCACTCATCGTGGCAATCATCTTCATGCTCGGCGTTGTGGTGGGTGTGGTGCTCGGCAGGGCTTCGGCAAGCGGAAGCGCCCCGCAGCCATCAGGAACGTTCCAGGGCCCACCGCCTGGATCACCTGACGGTGGGCCGAGTAACTAGGCCCGATTTATCCCCAGGTGGCGTCGATGACGATGTTGTCCTGGGTGGTGAGGGTGAGCCGATCGGTGCGGTAATCCATCGTGACCGCCTGCGGCTCGCCATCGATGGTGCCTAAGCGCCAGGTATAACCGTTCTCCTCGATCAGTACCCCCGCCTCTTCGGTGGTGAGACCCGCGTTAATGAGATCTTGGCTAAACGCCTCCTGCTCAGGGGTGATGTCTGAAGGCATGGTCTCCACCACATCTGCCTCCGGAGCGCTTTCGGCCTCGGAACTGCAGGCGGCGAGGCCAATTCCGGCCGCGAGCATTACACCCGCAAGGGCAATAGGAGTTACACGCATGTCATTTCCTCTCTGAATTTACTTCGGTAATTGTGTCAGACCCAGGTGCAAATCTGGGTACATGAATACACGGGGGCAACGGCAGGGATCGGCCATCGCAGCGCGATCGAATAAGTCAGCGCGAATCAACCTGCGCGTCACCCCTGCTGATAAAGCACTCTTACTCGGAGCAGCTAAGGCAACGGGAGTGGATCTCAGCACATTCATCATCTCCACTTCAGTTGCCCGCGCGCAGCAGATGCTTGGCGCACATGAACCTAATCACGGTTAGCCGCCTTGCGTCGCCGCCGCACTCCAAGAATCACACCGATTAATGCACCAATCATCGCGGCCACGATCAGGAATGGCAGTGCAAAACCAATCGCAGTAATAAATCCGGCACCTAGACCGAGCAGGGCGTTCCAGCCATTGCTGAGCCCGCGAATGAAATCAGGCTCGGCTACACCCACCGAAACCTCGGGTAGGAGAGTGAAATTCACCGTAGACATGGCCACTTGATCGGACAGGTATTCCAGCTGGGAAACGAGCGAATCGCGTTCGGCCTGCCGGTTTGCCAGTTCAGCCTCGATAGCCACGAGATCGGCAATGGTGTCTGCCTGGGCCTGTAACGCGCGCAGCCGCGTAAGGGAAGCTTCCAAGGCGTCCAGGCGCGCCTGCACGTCCACCACCTGCATGGTCACATCAGTGGAATTGATGCTGCGACTTTCCACCTGGCCAACCGCATCAATGTCCTCGAGAAATGCAGAGAGATTCGCTTGGGGAATGCGGGCGGTCAGGGTTGCCTGCTGATCTCCGTCATATTGCGTGAGTGCCTCGTTGGCAATTGTTCCGTCATATGCGGAAATAGCTGCCTTCAATGCATCAAGGGACTCCGAGACGTCAGACACCCTGATATCCACGTACGCAGAAGTGATCACCTGTTGTTCCACCTGGGTGCGTTCTGCGCCCATGGGCGCGTCATTCATTGCACCGGCATCGACAACCGTCGATTCCTGCATCGCCATCTCCGCCGGTGGCAGGGCGTAGTCACCTCCGCCACTCCCGCACCCCGCAAGGACAAGGGCGCTGGCGGCAATTCCCGTTGCCACGGCGCCACGGACGAGCCTTTGAGATGTCTTCACGTTGGTCCGACGCGAAGGCGTTCACCTCGGTTGCGGACTTTCGTCACAATTGGGCTACGGAATTGCCAGCAAGGGGGACCAAGCGCCGGCGAATGAGGTCATCCGCACACCGCGCACCCTGGGATTGGTGCGCGTGGGCGATCTCGATATTCCACACCTGTCCGATCTCGGGAGATGTGTGTGCGATGCCCCACGGATCGTCCACCTCAGCAGCCAGCTCTTCCACTGCCGCCGCCTCGGTGCCATAGCGGCGCTGTAGGTGATGCCACCGCTCGCTGGTAAGTGCCGTCCGAGATGCCTGGGGCAGCGGCTCTGCACCCACCAGGGGAATTTTCTCCGTGACGCTACGTGGAGCGCGCTTGCCCATCAGATATCCAGCCACATCATCAACTGCGTCAGCGGCCATCACGCGGTACGTGGTGTATTTCCCGCCCACGATGGCGAAGACCCCGGGTGCAAGTGGGGTGATGACGTGCTCACGCGATACAGAAGTGGATTTCTCCGCGTCTTCAGCGGGAAGCGGGCGAAGGCCGGCATATGCAGCAATGACATCCTCGCGGGAAATCGGCTCCTCGAGCACGTAATTCGCCTGTTCAATGAGATACGTGATGTCAGCCTCGGTTGGAGCTACGGACGCTGGATCACCGGAAAAATCATCATCGGTGGTACCGATGATCCAACTGTCCTCCCAGGGCAGGATGAACAGCACGGACTTTTCGGTTCGGGATATCACCGCATCATTCAACGCAATCCGCTCCCGCGGAATGAGGATGTGCGTGCCACGGCTTGGCCGCACCAAGGGCGCGTGCGCAAAGGCTT
>JBJOIE010000018.1:0-14446 GCA_046047295.1 Actinomycetota bacterium
TGGCGCCCTGCGCCAAGAAGGGATTCACATGTCTAAGCCCGTGCGTATCGGGGTGGCAGGTGTAGGGCGCATTGGTGCCATGCACGCTGAAATCATTGCGCGCAAGACGGAGGGCGCACAGCTTGCAGGTGTGGCTGATGCACTGCCAGCCAGCGCGGAGCGCGTTGCCGCCGAACTTCAGGTGCCAGCCATGGATCTTCAGGCCCTCATCGAGAGCCCCGATAACGACGCTATTGCCATCTGCACCAGCACGGACACCCATGTGGATGTGGTGGAACGGTGCGCGGCCGCGGGTAAGGCGATCTTCTGCGAGAAGCCCATCAGCCTCGATCTCGCCGCGGTGGATGCGGCGCTCGTTGCCGTTGAGGCGGCGGGTGTTCCCTTCATGGTGGGCTTCAATAGGCGCTTCGATCCGGCGCACCAATCCGTTCATGATGCGGTCACTTCAGGAGTGATCGGCGATGTTCACTTGGCTCGTATCTCGAGCAGGGACCCTGCCCCGCCGCCCATCGAATACATCAAGGTCAGCGGCGGCATCTTCGTAGACATGATGATTCACGACTTCGATATGGCTCGCTACATAGTTGGATCACCGGTGGTCGAAATCTTCGCCAAGGGAGGTGTCTTCATTGATCCTGCCATTGGTGAAGCTGGCGATGTGGACACAGCGTCTGTGATGCTGACGCACGCAAATGGCGTGGTCACCACCATCGACAACAGCCGTCAGGCCGTCTACGGCTATGACCAGCGCGTCGAAGCCTTTGGCGCTAAGGGCATGGCTGCTTCGGATAACCCACTTGCGCATACCGGTATCACGCTCACTGATGCGGGCTTACGCGGACAACCGCTCCCGTATTTCTTCCTGGAGCGTTACACGGAGTCATATATCCGTGAATGGACTGCGTTCGTCAACTACATCAAGAACGGCGGCCCTTCGCCAGTGTCTGGTGAAGATGGTCGAGCACCTGTAGTTCTCGGTCTTGCTGCGTGGGAATCAGTGCGTTCCGGCCAGCCGGTGCGTATCGAACGCGGATAGCTCACCGTGCCTCGGGTGCTCATTACGGGTGCGCAAGGTTTCCTAGGGTCGCAGATCGCCCTGAGTCTCGAGCGCTCTGGATGGGAAGTGGTTGCCGGAACGCGCAGCGTTCCTGACACCCCCCTTCCTATCGAGTATCAAGTAATCGACTACGCAGATCCATTCGGTGCGTTCACCGGCATTGATGCGGTGATTCACGCTGCAATTGCCAATGACTTCAATCGACTTCAGGCAGATCGCCGCTACGCATATGACTCATATGTGGGCATGACTTCGCGGCTGCTGCACGCAGCGGGGGATAGACCATTTATCTTCGTTTCCTCTGATTGGACGATGAATGGCACCGGACACATGGTGCCTGAGGATGAACCGCCGAATCCGGTCAACTTCTACGGCCTACTCAAGGCACTGGGAGAGGTCCTCGTACTCGATCATGGCAAGACTGTCACGCGCGTGGGCGGTGTGATGGGTCAGCACGGGTGGGCCGCGAATTCGCCTCGCAGCCAAGACGTTGGATTTGGCTACTTCACCACGTCGCTGATTGAGTCTCTCCGTGGCGGTCAGCGCTTTAATGTCTGGACCGGCGAGGGAGTGAATGAGATCGCCACTCCGTCACTGGGCTCCCACATTGGGCGTGGCATGCAGGCGATTCTGGATCAAGATGCCCGCGGCATCTTTCATCTCGTTGCAAGCAACCCGATTGAACGTCTTGAACTCGCTCGGCTCACCGCCGAGGTATTTGGTCTGGAACCAAGCCTGGTGGGAACATGCCCGGTTCCCGAATCCGGAAAGTTTCCGGCGCCGGTCCCGCGCGATACAAGTCTGTCCTCGGTAGCCACAAGTGATGCCCTCGGCCTCACCCCACACAGCGTTCGGGAGTTGTTGGAGGAACTGCGCGCCAATTGGCGCTAGGCCTCACCTACGCTGACCACATGCTTGGAACTTTTCAGCAGGCCATAGACGAACTTGCCACCCGTGATCGACTTCGCCTGGTGGTTTTTGGTTTAACTGCGGTGGCGCTCATTCTGGGTTTTGCCATTGCCCAAGCCTCCGGAAACCGCGCCTTGGGCGGGGTGGTGATGGTCATCTTGGCGGTGATGTCTGCCACCTTGATGTTTCGCAGTGGTGCGCGCTGGGGAATTGTCGGAGCCGGTGCAGTGTTTCTCGCAGCGTTTGCACTCTCCCACCCACTGGGCAATCTCATTGGCTCCTGGCCCGCGGTGATCCTTGCCTCGGCCGTTGCAGGGGCAGCGTCATTTGAGTTGACCAAGCGCACCTAGAAGCCGCTAGGTGGAATGTTTTCCGGCGTGATCACCCAGAGTGGAGACCTCTCAACGGGTGTGGGAGCGGCGAGCCCATTCTCCTGAAGAACAACACTGACCGCTTGGTGCATGTCCCGTGCCAGATCATGATGAACCACGGCGCTGATTCTTCGATTGGTCAGCAATTCGCGGTTCTCAGAATCCAGATCATGGGCTATAAAGGTGTGGCATTGCACGCCCGCCTCGTCTAGTGCCTGGAGCAGTGATCGGTTCCCGCCGCCAATGGAGTAGACACACACGTCCGTTGCCGTCCACTGCAGTAGGGCGGCAGCGTGCGCCACGCCCTCATCCAAGCCGCGGGTCTCGCTGATGTCGAAAATCGTTCGGCCCGAGCCACGAAGCGCCGACCGAAACCCCATCTCACGTTCCTCTTCACCAGCGAAGGAGTCACTGCTGAGACTGAGGAGGACGGGAACATTCGCATCCGGACACCACTGGTCGATGAGGTATGCGGCCGTTCGCCCAGCCGCTCGGTTATCAATACCGATGTAGGCCACCCGATCGATATTCGGTAAATCGGTGACGAGGGTGATGACCGGCACGTGCGCATCGAGTGCAACGCGAAGTGACTCGGTTATCTCAGGAAGGTCCGGGGCTTTGATGATGATCGCATTGCTGTTATGACTTATCGCATTTGAGATTACGCGGGTGAGTGCGGTGATATCGCCGTCGGATTGGACATATGGCCGCAGACGTAGGCGACCAGGTGCGAAGGTGGACAACTGTGCCTCACACGCCCGAATCACCTCGGAACTGAAACGTGGGGGAGCGTCCATGATCAGATCGATGGTCACGGTGCTGCCCTGGAGTCGTGACACGAAATGTTGCCGATCAAGATCGGCAATAGCGGCATTGATCGCCGCCATCGTGGACGGCCGAACACCGCCGCGCCCATTCAAAGCCCGATCAACCGTTGCAAGGCTGACCCGTGCCTGATTGGCGATCTCCTGCAAAGGGTGGGGATGGTGCCGTCTGGTCATCGAGGCCCAACCTACGTGAATGGGGAGGTGCATGAGGGATTAATGAGGGGTTTAGCCACTTGCTTGAGGGAAATTCTTGCACTTTGATTCCGTGCACGTACCTATTCGGGAGGTAGAGGTGTCCGTTCCCATGGATGCGCCCAGCCGCAGCTGGTTACGCGCTTCAGACGTTGATGTGACTGATCTTGCGGTGCTCGCCGAAACGGAGACGGTCGCGGCGGACTACCCGTTCGCGCACTCGGTGGTCAAGAACGTCCTGATCTACGACTCGCATTCTCTTCCGTTGGGTGACCGCAGGGCTGAGGTTGAGGCCGAGTTGGCCCGTGCACTTGCTGAAGGTCCCGGGGTGATCCTGCTCAAGTCGGCCTTTTCGGATACTTCGGTTATCGATGCGGCCACCCAGGCATTTCTCGCGATCATCGAATCAGAGCGCGCCTCGGGTGGGGATCAAGGCGATCACTTCGGAGTACCCGGCGCAAATGCCCGCATTTGGAATGCCCAAGAGAAACTTGCTCGGCTGGCCCCGGATGTGTTCGTCGAATATTTCGCCAACGATCCCATCGCTTTGGGTGCGCACGCATGGCTCGGGCCCGGATACCAAATGACCTCGCAGGTGAACCTCGTCTACCCCGGCGGCAAGGCACAGGAGCCGCATCGTGATTACCACCTGGGCTTTTGCACCGACGAACGCGCCGAGGAGTACCCGGCGCACGCGCACCACATGTCCGGTTTCCTCACGCTGCAAGGTGCTGTGGCGCATTGCGATATGCCGGTGGAGAGCGGAACCACCATGTTGCTGCCACATTCGCAGCGATATCCCTTGGGCTACGTTGCTTGGCGTAATCCCGAGGTCAAGAAGTACTTTGCAGAACATATGGTGCAACTGCCCCTCGAGAAGGGTGACGTTGTCTACTTCAGCCCTGCACTACTCCATGGAGCAGGAACGAACCACACCAGCGATGTCCAGCGGATGGCCAATCTCTTGCAGGTTTCCTCCGCCTTTGGCCGCGCGATGGAATCGCTGAACCGACTCGACATGTGTGAGATCACCTACCCGGTGCTCGCTGAGAAGGCGAAGCAAGCTAATTGGACTACCCGCGATACGCAGAATGTGGTTGCGGCATGTGCAGAGGGATATTCCTTTCCCACCAATCTCGACTCCGATCAACCGATCGGCGGATTGGCTCCGATAACCCAGGCCGAGGTCATGCTCGCGGCACTGCAGCGGGGTGCTTCCGCAGACGAGGCAATCGCAGATCTTCGAGCGCAGTATCGCCGCACATTGCCCTGAGGCGGTTACTGGGTTATCAGCCCCGGAGGGAGACGCGTCTCCACGGCTGCCCCGTCGATATTTTCGATGCGGTATGCAGCCGGTCCATTCACTGGATCAACGGGGGAATCAGTGATGACTTCTACCGGATCGGTTCCCTCGTAGAGGATCCCCACGTGATCATCCGTGGCATAGGAAGTAGGAAGGGTTTCATCAGCCACCAGCGATTGCAGGAGTGGGCGCCGCTGAGCTTCAGAGTCGTAATGAACCCCGTTCCCGTAGGGAAGGAAACCCAATGCGTTGGTGACGGGGGTGAGAGTGCTCCCAAAGGAATCGGTAGGACCACCTGTGTGCCAGCAGATCGATCCAGCACTCACGCCGGCAAGGATGGTGCCGCCTTCCCAGGCCTCACGCATGGCTTTGTCCACTCCGTGCAGCCGCCACAGTGCCAGGAGGTTTGCCACGCTGCCACCACCCACCCACACGATGTCTGCGGAGGGGAGAAGGTCGGCGGGGTTGCGGTTGGGTTGGGTGAATAGGGCCAGGTGATCTACATCGCAGGATGCAGAGCTCAGCGCCGAATACATCTGGGCCAGGTAATCGGGTTGGTCACCGCTGGCCGTCATGACGAGTACCACGGATGGTCGCTCCTTGCCGGCGAGTTCCAGCGCGCGAAGGAAAATATTCCCCGGCTTCATCACGCCCCAGAGTCCGGTGCCAACAAAGCCACCACTGGTGGCAAGAATGCGCTGCGTCATGGACCCTTTGTACTAGATCACTGCACAGTCGGTGCTGGCTGCTTGTCAGCTGACACCGCGCACCGCACCTGACCGCGCAGGCGGATGACCAGTGCGATAGCCATCATCACAACAGAAGCAAGGGCGAGGTATCCCTGGACAGGCGCAAACCAGGTCATTGCACCGGAGGCACCCAAAGCGATGAGCACGAGCTTGTTACACACCGGGCATCCCACCGCGAAGAAGGAAAGGAACCCGCCCACGGTGCCCAGCTTCAACGAAAAGTCGGCTTTCTCTTCACCAGGTTCACGGATGTAGGTTGCAAGGAGGAGCCCACCAAGGATGCCGGTGAGCACCACGGTGGGGTAGGACCACCAAGTCACTTCAACTGCCCGGCCGAAAATCGGATTGGGAATCACCGCCGTGGGAAGCGCCACCAGTAGTGCCACGCCCAGCCCAGACCACATCGCGATCCACCAGCGACGCGGTGACCACATGCGCAAGGCAGTAATGACGTCTGACATCAGGCTAAGATACCCCATGGGGTATTGAGTCGAGGCGGAAGCCCGGAGCGGAGATTGCGATGAATGCACCAGGTGCAGTGAATATCCACGCCCACCCGGCGTGGTTCGGCTCCGTGATGGGAACCGCAGGCTTAGCCGTAGCGGTGGCCTCCCAGGCCGATGCATGGACCATTCCCGCACTCGGCGTGGTCGCAATGGTTCTCGTCATCATCGCATCCGGATTGGCTCTCGCCCTCTGGCCGCGCTACATGCGCCGACTCTCCCGCGGCCACGAACTTGGTAGGGAACTTTCTGATCCGGCGCACGGCGCCATGCTTGCCACTTTCCCCGCTGGGTTGCTTGTGCTCGCGGTTGCTTGGGGCAAGGTTGGTCCGGAATTCATCCCGGTGGCTCTGGCCATCTGGATCGACATAGTTCTCGCTGTGATGGGCACCGTGGTGGCATTCGCGCTCTCGGCCGCGTGGGCAACATCCATCGCGCGATCGGGAGTTGGCTTAGAGGGTGTCAATGGTGGCTGGTTAATCCCACCGGTGATGAACCTCATCGTTCCCCTCACCCTGATCCCGGTCATGGGTTTCTACCCGGAAACCGCGGGCACGCTACTCGTCATCGCGGGTGTTTTCTACGGCATCGGCGCAATTCTTTTCCTCTCCATGCTCACGCTTCTCATTGCCCGCTTGGCACTGCGTGATCCATTGCCGGGTCCTATGGCGCCTAGTTTGTGGATTCCGCTCGCACCCGCAGGAATCCTGGGCTTGTCATTGGTGCGCATTGCCCAATCAGGTGTGGAAGCGGGGCTGTTTCCGAGTGGGTTCATCCCCGTAGCGGGGCTGATTGCAACCATGGGGATCGGATTTGGAATCTGGTGGAGTGCGTTCGCCTACCTGGATCTTCGTCGGGTGCGCAATGCAAATGCCTTGCCGTATCACCCCGGTTGGTGGGGGTTCGTCTTTCCCATGGCCGCGATGTCACTGTCCATCACCGCCGTGGGTACAACGTTCTCACTCACCTGGGTGCTGGTGGTGGGGGCAGCTGTCACGTTGCTCCTGGCCGCCGTCTGGCTTCTGGTGGCAACCCGCACCGCGAAGGCACTCGCGGCTGCCCGCTAACATCACCAGAGCGCCTGCTGGCGGATCGGCTGTCGGCGCGCATGCGGAGAGTTCCGCCAGCATGTCGGAGAAGTTCATGTCTTGTGATCATGATCCCGCTCGAATGCACACATTCGATCCCAAACTCGTAGGCACGGTGCTCGGTTATGTCACCGAACGTCTATCCCTCGCTGAAACACCCGTGGATGGTCTTGGTGATCGTGCCGCAATGGAAGAGGCAATCGCTGGACTTATTGACGACGCGCCAAAGGATCCGCGCGCAGTGCTGGATGTGTACGTGGACTACCTGGCGGACACGATCATGTCCGCCGACAGTCCGCGTTTCTATGCCTTTATCCCGGCAGCACCGACGAAAGCCTCGCTGCTCTTTGACATGGTGGTGTCTGCGGCATCCCTTCAGGGATGCTCGTGGCTGGAAGCCGCCGGTGCCGTGATGGCAGAAAATCAGGCACTCCGTGTGATGGCCGATATCGCCGGAATGCCCGCGAGTACCGGTGGGGTTTTTGTCTCAGGGGGATCGGCAGGCAATCTGTCCGCACTCGTTGTGGCACGCGACAGCGCACTTATGTCAAGACCTCACCTTCGCAATCAACGACCAAGAGTTGTGGTGAGCGATCAAGCGCATTCCTCCATCGCCAACGCCCTCAACATCACCTGGATGGAGCCCCTGGTTGTTTCGACCCGCGATGGTCACATGACCAAAGCTGACATTGAGGCGGCACTCGTGGGACACGATCTCGGTTCCGTTGTGGCCATAGTTGCCACCGCCGGAACCACCAATGCCGGAATCATTGACAACATCAACGATGCTGCTGATGTCGCCGAAAATCACGGCTGGTGGTTACACGTTGACGGCGCCTATGGTGGTGCAGGAATGCTTGATGAGCGGATCCGCCACCGTTATTCGGGCATTGAACGGGCCAATTCACTCGTCATGGATCCGCACAAGTGGTGGTTTGCGCCCTTCGATTCAGCCGCGCTGCTCTATCGCGATCCACATTTAGCCAAGGCCGTTCACACCCAAGATGCGTCCTATCTCGACGTTATTCACACAGACGATGCCGATCTCAATCCCAGCGACTTGGCCTACCACCTCACGCGGAGGGCTCGAGGCATGGCTCTGTGGTTTTCTCTTGCGGTCAATGGCCTTGATGCCTACCGGGATGCGGTGAAACAGGGAATCGATATAGCCCGGTATGCCGCCGATCAGATTTCGGCAAATCCACAACTCGAATTGATCCGAGAACCTGAACTATCGGTGGTCTTGTTTCGAGTTCCGGGGTGGGATGCGCAGGATTATCAGGCGTGGAGCGACAGGCTCCTCCAGCAACAACTCGCCTTCGTTACGCCTTCAAAATGGAATGATGAAACAGTGGGTCGTCTTGCGTTCCTGCACCCAGGGACCACCCGCAGCATGGTGGATGAAGTTCTAGCTGACCTGGAAGTGAACTAACTCAGGCGCTCAACCCCGCGCGTACTAACTCAGGCGCTCAACCCCGCGCCAAGCCAACGGCAGCACGCCCGCGGCAATGGCAATTTTGATGATGTCGCCAATGATGAAGGGGATAACACCCAATGCGATGGCTTCAGGCCAACTCACGCTGATCGCAAACTTGAGCCAGGTGACGCCCACGGCGTAGATGGCGAGGTTGCCAATGATCATGAGGCCGACGGTGCGGCTGGCGGTGCGGCTGGCGCCGTTTTCGGCGAGGCGCCCCACGATGAACGCAGCAAGGATGAAGCCGAGAACATAGCCGAAACTAGCGGTGGAGTAGCCGGAGGAGCCCTGAGCGAACCAGGGAACGCCGATCAGGCCGGCGGCGACGTAGAGCAGCATGGATGCCATTCCGCGCAATGAGCCCAGGGACGCTCCCACGAGGAGCACGGCAAGGGTCTGGAGCGTCAACGGCACCGGGGTGAACGGCAAGGGAATTGCTATCTGAGCGCTGAGTCCTACGAGGGCGGCGCCGCCGGCAATGAGGGCGATTTGGGCTAGGACGGTGCGTCCGGCGTAATCGGCCAGTACCCGTGGGGCAGGGCTGGTGAGTGCCATGTGGTCATCTCCTCGTCAGGGGCCCGCTGGGCCGATTGGGGCACTTTAGCGAAGGCTGCACGCTTCGAGGGGGTGGCCGGGTTATCCTGTTGGCCACGTCATACGCCGATACGAGTCCGCTGGGGAAGGCGAAACTCAAAGGAGGCGTAATGACGGTTGTCGCTGGGTCCGGATCCGTTGCCATGTCATCGGGGCCGGCACGTGGTGTTGTCTTCATTCACTCAGTGCCGCGCGCGGTCAGCCCGCATCTGGAATGGGCGCTGGCCAAGATCTTCGGTGCCAATTTCAGTGTGGATTGGGCAGAGCAGCCCATCGCACCGGGCTGCGTTCGCGCAGAAATCATTTGGACCGGAGCGGTAGGAACCGGTGCGCGCGTGGCGAGCGCGCTCCTCGCCTTCGCCCAGGCGCGCTACGAAGTCACTGAGGATCTGACTGTTGGTCGCGAGGGTGAGCGGTTTGTTGCTACGCCGAATTTAGGTTTGCATCGATCAACCATTGGAGTCCACGGAGACGTGATGGTGCATGAGGATCGCATCCGCAGTTTGATCCACCAATCCGCTATGACAGGGGAATCACCGCTCGAGGAACTTCGGCGCCTGATCGGTACACCCTGGGACGAGGAACTAGAACCCTTCCGCGCAGCGCATGCGGACTCGACCGTTCGCGTTTTGCACGAAGTGGTGTGAATGCGTGCTACAGCGGAATATTGCCGTGCTGGCCACGCACGCCCGGCGTATCCCAAATCACCTGAGCCACTGCCCGGCGAGTATCGGTGGGAGGGACAACCTCGTCCACCACGCCCATTTCCACCGCGCGCTTGATTCCACCGGAAATCACTTCATGCTCCGCAGCTAACTCAAGCTCCACCTGCTCGCGTGATTCCTCGGGAACCTCGGCGAGCCGACGGCGGTGCAGGATGCGGATGGCCGCAACCGAACCCATGACCGCCACCTCGGCGTCGGGCCAGGCGTACACACGTGTGGCGCCGAGAGAAGCGCTGTTCATGGCCACGTAAGCGCCGCCGTACGCCTTGCGGGTGACCACGGTGACGCGCGGCACCACGCATTCTGCGAAGGCGTGCAACAACTTTGCACCGCGCCGCACCACGCCTTCCCACTCCTGCCCCAGACCGGGCAGGTATCCAGGAACGTCAACGAGAACCACGAGGGGCACTGAGAAGGCATCGCACATGCGCACGAAACGTGCAGCCTTTTCCGCACTAGCGGAATCGAGGCAGCCGCCCAGGCGAAGTGGATTATTCGCCACCACGCCCACGGTGCGGCCGCCTAGCCGGCCAAGACCGACCACGATGTTCGGCGCCCACTTAGCGTGCAGTTCCACGAAGGTGTCCTGATCGAGGAACGCATTGACCAAGGGATGGACGTCGTAGGCGCGTCGCGAAGACTCAGGGAGGTAGCCACCGAGATCGGTGTTCTCAATTGATTCAAGGTTCATGGACCCTTGCCGGCCGAGGAGATCGACGAGTTGCCGCGCTTCATCAAGCGCGTCTTGCTCGGTATCTGTTGTGATGTGTACAACCCCGCTACGACGTCCGTGCGGTTCGGGGCCACCGAGGCTGTCCATGTCCACGGCTTCGCCGGTAACGGACTTAACAACTTCTGGCCCGGTGACAAAGATTCGTCCGGCCGGCCCGAGGATGACGAGATCTGTGAGTGCGGGGCCATAGGCGGCGCCACCGGCTGCTGGGCCGAGTACCACCGAGATTTGCGCCACCTTCCCCGAAGCGCGGGTCATGGCTGCGAAAACTCGACCCACCGCATCGAGGCTGGCAACGCCCTCGCGTAGACGTGCGCCACCGGAGTGCCAGATGCCTACGACGGGGCAGGAATCAGCAAAGGCGCGGTCATATGCAGTGACGATGGCGCGGCACCCATCCCAGCCCATGGCGCCGCCTTGCACCGTGGGATCGGTGCAAAAGGCAACAACCGGCGTGCCGTGGGCGCGGCCAACCGCCACAAGCACACCCCGGTCATCATCGGGAGTGATCAGTTCGAATTCACCACCATCAAAGAACTTCGCGAGGCGCACCTTGGGGGCGCGGGGATCTTCCTGGGTTTCGGTGGTCACGGGGCGCTCCGGAAAACTAGGGCGACATCGTGTCCGCCAAAACCGAATGAGTTGTTGAGTGCGGCGATATCTCCGCTGGGAAGTTCACGTGGGGATCCGCTTGCCACATCCAGATTGATCTCGGGATCCATGTTCACCAGATTGGCCGTGGGCGGTACGAGGCGATCACGTAGGGCGAGGATGGTGAAGATGGATTCCACAGCTCCGGCGCCACCGAGCAGATGTCCGGTCATTGACTTGGTTCCTGTGACGATGGCGTGATCGGTATCGCTGCCAAGGGCTCGACGAATTGCCACGGACTCTGCGATATCCCCCTGCGGGGTTGAGGTGGCGTGCGCGTTCACGTGGTAAATGTCGGCGGGGGTGAGTTCCGCATCAGCGAGGGCGGCGTTGATGGCGCGGGCTGCGCCTGAACCTTCGGGATCGGGTTGGGCAATGTGATGACCATCCGAAGTGAGGCCCGAACCACCGTAATAGCCATAAATGCGTGCACCACGAGCCTTGGCGAATTCCTCGGACTCGAGGATGAGAACACCCGAGCCTTCACCCATGACAAAACCATCACGCTCTGTGTCATAGGGGCGCGAGGCGTGCTGGGGATCATCATTGCGAGTGGAGAGGGCGCGCATTGCGGCAAAACCGGCCATCGTGATCGGATGGATGACGGCCTCAGTTCCACCGGCGATCACCACATCCGCACGGCCCTCTTGGATCATCCGCGCGGCATAGGACACGGCCTCTGCGCCGGATGCGCATGCGCTCACGGGGGTGTGGACTCCCGCCCGAGCGCCGAATTCCAAGCCCACGATTGCAGCGGGGCCATTGGGCATGATCATGGTGACCATGTGTGGTGAGATTCGTGAGGGGCCGCGTTCGAGCAGGAGATCGTAAGAATTCATCAGCGAAGTGAGACCGCCCATACCCGTGGCGATAACGGTGCCGAGGCGCTCCGGTTCGATCTCGGGTGAACCGGCATCCGCCCACGCCTCACGTGCCGCGATAACAGCGGCCTGCTGCGATCGATCCAACTTGCGCGCTTCAACGCGCTCCAAGACCTCGGTGGGATCCACCTTGAGCTGCCCGGCGATCTTTGAAGGCTGGTCAGTAACCCATTCGGCGGTGATATTCGAAATGCCGGACTCACCGGCGAGGGCAGCCGCCCAACTGGTGGGAACATCTCCACCAATGGGCGTGGTCATGCCCACGCCGGTGACGACAACGTGGCGTGCCATTGTCAGGAATTGGCCTCGATGTAGGCAACGGCGTCGCCCACAGTCTTGAGGTTCTTGACCTCGCTATCGGGAATCTTGACGCCCCACTTATCTTCGGCGGCCATGACCACCTCAACCATGGACAGTGAATCGATGTCCAGATCGTCAACAAATGACTTATCTGACTGAACATCTTCCACCGGAACGCCGGCAACCTCGTTGACGATGACCGCGAGGCCGCTGAGAACTTCCTGGCTCATTCCATTTCCTTCCTATTGTGAACGTTGTTGATGTGTAAATCTTGGTGGCACCTTACGGAACCGTGATCACCTGGCCGGCGAAGACCAAGCCTGCCCCAAATCCCACGATCAAGGCGGTATCCCCGGACGTGATTTCGCCGTTTTCGAGCATTCGGTCCATGGCGAGGGGGATTGACGCGGCCGAGGTATTCCCGGTGAACTGGATATCTCGGGCCACTGGGATGCCTTCGGGGAGACCGATGGCGCGAATCATGGCGTCGGTGATCCGATTATTGGCCTGGTGCGGGATGAAGGCATCCAGGTCCGCAGGAGTGATACCCGCGGCTTCTATTGCCCGATGGCATACCTTCGCGATTTCTGAAACCGCCCAGCGGAACACCTGCTGTCCTTGCATGGTGATGGCGGGAAACTCGGAATCACCATCCTTGAGGTCGATCAAGGATCGAGTCATGGTGATGGCTTCGTATTGCGAGCCATCCGCACCCCAAATGACGGGACCGATCCCATTGATGTCCGAGGGACCGATCACCACGGCACCTGCGCCATCAGCGAAGAGAAATGCGGTGCCGCGGTCTTCACGGTCGAGCCAATCGCTGAGCTTCTCCACGCCGACAACGAGAACGTGGCGTGCGCTACCCGCTCTAATGAGATCTGATGCGATTCCCACTCCATAAGCGAACCCGGCACACGCAGCTGAAATATCCATTGCGGCAGCATTGACTGCACCCACTTCGTGACAAAGCCCGGCTGCGGCAGAAGGCGTTTGATACGGGTGAGTGACCGTCCCCATGATCACCATGTCGATGTGCTCCGCTGCTATACCTGAGCGCTTGATAGCCAGCAACGATGCTTCGCGTGCCATATCGATTACAGATTCGTCGGGGCGCGCCCAGCGGCGCTCAATGATGCCTGAGCGCTCACGAATCCATTCATCTGAGGAATCGATGCGCTCACAGATTTCGGCATTTGTCACGATGCGCTCTGGGCGATAACTTCCCACAGACATGATGCGCGCGAACGGAGCGCCTTGACGCACGGCCAGATTCGCGCTCATATGCCAACCCCATCCAGGGCTTCGTCGTGGCTCACTGGATGAAGTCGGAGTAAAGGCTGGCCTGGGCCGACCGGATCGCCATCCTCGGCGAGCCACTCCACCACAACGCCGCCATGTGGTGCGGTGACTTCGAAGCTCTCGCGGAGATTAGCCACGGTGCCTACGGTGCTTGCTGGTGCGAATTCGAATCCCGTGCTCACAGCAGCGGCTCGGGTGAAGGTTCCCTTCGCAGGTGATACCACCAAGCGCCAGGTGGGCTGGGCATCTAGGGGTGACTGCACGCCGTGATCCCTGATCATCCGCCACGCTGCGTCAAGGTCATCGGGCGTCTTGACCGCGAGTGTTTCCACACCGGGCAATGCTCGCTTAGCCAGACCCACCAAGGTTCCGGCGGGTGGAATCTCAATGATGGCTGTTACGCCGAGATCAGACATGGTGTTCATACACAGATCCCAACGAACTGGATTACTCACCTGGGTGACGAGCCGGCGAAGAACTTCGCGCCCGTCGTGAATAACTCGGCCATCCGCATTTGAAATCAGGCGAGCACGGGGATCATGTGTGCTGATCGCGTTAGCTAGGCGCCCCAGGTGTGCCACGGCCGATGCCATGTGTTCGGTATGGAACGCCCCGGCGACTTCCAGTGGACGTACGCGCGCACCTTCGGGAGGGTTCTCCGCGAACGCCACGAGCTGTTCGAGGGTGCCTGCCACCACGATCTGGCCCGCACCATTCATATTGGCGGGGGTGAGTTCTGCAGCCGCAGCTGCGGCAACCACATCATCGGGGTCACCGCCGAGTA
>JBJOIE010000019.1:0-2893 GCA_046047295.1 Actinomycetota bacterium
CGAGGGGTCTGCACATAACTCAATGACACGATCAAATGCTTCATCAACGGTGAAGGTGAAATGCCGCATGGAGGCTCGCAAGCTTCGCGATACTCGAAGTTGATCTAGTGGCAGAACCCCACGCGGATCGGGACTCCACCAGGCAAGAACTTCGCCACCGAGCTCGTCATCGTGCAGGTGCATCGGAAACATCCCCGATGCATAGGCATGAAGAACCGTTCCTGTATCGAGTTCGCCCCCAAGGGCTACAACGTCCTCTCCCGCACTCACCTGCTGCAGAGATGGCAATTGCCAGCGGGCGGGCGGTAGTGGCCTAGCCATGGCTAAGAATCCGCGCCGGAGATACCGGACTAAGGCCGTGGGCAGGAAAGATGCGGTTCAACCTCTGCCGCAGCATCATCCCCATAAGCGCGTGACATGCGTTCCAAGAAATGACGCTGGGCCAACTCGTACTCCTGCGTGCCCACAGTTTCGATGACATATGTGGCAACCAGGGAGCCCACCTGTGCCGAGCGTTCATCACTGACCCCCCACGCCTGGCCAGCGAGGTAGCCGGCACGGAAGGCATCGCCCACGCCCGTGGGATCTGCCTTGCGTTCTTCCTCAGGAACTGAAACGAAAACCGGCTCGCAGCCGCGGCGTTCGATCTTGGCGCCGGCCGGGCCCATGGTGGTAACTCGCACCTCGACCATACCGGCGATGTCAACAGCACTCCAACCCGTCTTTTGCTCGATGAGAGCAGACTCGTATTCATTGGTGAACAAGTAAGCAGCACCCTCGATGAGTGGCTTAATCTCCTCACCTTCCATGCGAGCGAGCTGTTGTGATGGATCAGCAGCGAAGGGGTAGCCACGAAAGCGACACTCCTCGGTGTGGCGCGTCATGGCTAAGGGATCATTTGCACCGATCAGGACAACATCGGCGGTATCCACGGAATCAACGATGGGCTTGAGTTCGATATTGCGAGCCTCGCTCATGGCGCCGGGATAGAAAGACGCAATCTGATTCTGTTCGATATCGGTGGTGCAAACGAAGCGAGCAGTGTGCGCGGAATCAGAAACGTGAACGCCGCGGGTATCCACTCCATGGCGCTGCAACCATGATTCGTAGTCCGCAAAATCAGGGCCTACCGATCCAACAAGTACTGGTGAGAGCCCTAGGCAACCCATGCCGAATGCGATGTTCGGTGCAACTCCCCCGCGGCGAATCTCAAGTTCCTCCACCAGGAAGGACAGGGAGACCTTGTCAATCTTGTCTGCCACGAGCGAGTCAGAAAATCGCCCGGGAAAGGTCATCAGGTGATCGGTTGCAATGGAACCGGTAATGAGAATCGCCACGTGTCCGGACTCTAGTGGCAATTCTTGATTGATTTAGTTCAACGTGAAGGACTTGCGGGATAAACCCCAGCGGTAGCCGTCCACGCTCCACTCCACTGATCGCGGCTCACCGGAAGCACCCACCAGGCCGGCACCGAGGGTCACGAATATCGGCGAGAAGTGCTCAACTGTGGGATGCGCGTACGGCATGCCAGGCGCGGTGCTTGCGTAGTTAGCCAACGCGTCAATATCGCCAGCATCGATGAGTTCGGTGGCCCATTGATCGAAATCACGCGACCATGACGGGATGCTGGAGTCGTTCCAATTTTCACTCGTGAGAAATGGCAGCCCATGGGTCATATAGCCCGAGCCAATGATGAGGACGCCTTCGTGCCGCAGCGGGGCGAGCGCCACTCCGAGGGCCATCAGCGCATCCGGATCATGGGACGGGATGCTGAGTTGAACAACGGGGATTTCAGCATTTGGGAACATCACCTTCAACGGAACCCAAGCGCCGTGATCGAGCCCGCGGCTGGTGTGACGGTGCACGGGCATGGAATCGGGCATCATCGCCGCGATTCGATCCGCCAGGGCAGAGGCATCGGGAGTGGCGTATTGCATGCCGTAGTAATAGGGATGGAAACCACCGAAATCGTAGACAAGTGGAGTACCCGCTGCTGCCGCGCTGATGCTCAGGGGCGCTGACTCCCAGTGTGCGCTGACGATCACGATGGCCGTCGGCCGCGGGAGGTCGCGCATCCAGTTATCGAGGGCCGCGATCCACGCAGCGTCCTCTAGGAGGGGCGGGGCTCCGTGACTCAGATACAGCGCTGGAAGTGGCTTATCCCCGGGGCGCCACGCAGCGGTACTCGCTTCGCGCTCGCGAAGGCGGCCTTCAGCGGCCAGGAATGCACCAGCAGGTTCAGACACCCGACTATTTTAGTACAACTTTCAACTATTGTCGAAAGTCCTCCTTAGTGGAAGGAATCACCACATGCACACGATCCCGTGGCATTCGGGTTATCGATGGTGAACCCCTGTTTTTCAATGGTGTCCACGAAATCGATCGTGGCCCCCATCAGGTACGGGGCACTCATCCGATCGGTCACCACGCCAACGCCACCGAAATCCTTGGTGACATCACCGTCGAGGCTACGGTCATCGAAGAAGAGTTGGTAGCGCAGGCCCGAGCAGCCACCCGGCTGCACGGCAACGCGCAGGGTGAGGTCATCGCGACCTTCGGCCTCGAGCAGGGCCTTGACCTTGCTGGCGGCGGACTCGGTCAAGACGATGCCGTCCGCGGTGGCTGTTTCCGTGTTCAGGGTCTCAGAACTCATGACCCAACTATGACATGAATTTCTGAATTCGCCATTTCCGTTCGCGCAGGGCGCATCACATGATGCCTGATCCCCAGGGCCAATTCGCGGGGGTGGGCCCGCTTTGGCACACTTTGTGAATGGTCGGCACGTTCGCAGAACCCCAGCCCACCCCTCTCGCCCTGCTCCTCCTCGGCCATAACGCCGACCCAGATAGCGAACGCGGGGTGGAGTGCCCCGGCGATCTACCCGCACCGAGCG
>JBJOIE010000020.1:0-2851 GCA_046047295.1 Actinomycetota bacterium
ATGGTGGGGCCGAGATCGCGAACGATCTGAACGATGTCATCGCGGGTTTGGCGATCCAGGGTGACGGGGCGCCCCTCGCCGGTTTGTACACGCGAACCTTCATGGGATGCAACAGGTGGAGTCATGGGCAGATCGTGGAGCAGGCAAGGAACTTTGTCAACGGCGTTGACAAAGTTGTTACCCACACCTAGCGTTCCGCGAGTGAGAGACGTTGACGCCTCCCCCACGGCCTGGCGCGAGGCTGGCAGCGGTCCCACCGCGGTATTCCTGCATGGACTCGGCGGCGGCCGAACCGCCTGGCGCCCGCAATTTGATGACTTATCCGAAATGCGCAGATGCGTGGCCTGGGATGCCCCCGGCTACGGCGCGTCGGCACCAGTGCTTGCCACCACCTTCGATGCCTACTCCGACGCGGCCGTCGAGTTGATCATTGCCGTCAGCCCCGATGAACCTGTTGATCTGATCGGGATGAGCTTTGGGGGAATGATCGCCCAGTACACCGCAGCCAAAATCCCTGACCGCATTCGCAGTCTCACCCTGCTATGCACGAGCCCAAAGTTCGGTTTGGACGGAACAGATCCAGATGATTGGCGCGCGAACCGACTTTCAGGTTTGGAAGCGATGGGTTCCCCCGCAGCTGCAGCACCTCTCATCCTCAGTTCACTTGCAGGACCGCATGGCGCGCACGTGGTTCCCGAGGCCGTAGAAGTGATGGCTCGCGTTCCACTCGAAGGGATGCTCGATTCATTGAGCACAATCGCGAGCCACGATTCGCGCGAGATCCTGCCTGGCATCAACATCCCTACGGTGATTTTGGTGGGTGAACTTGATGATGAAACTCCCGTGGCCTACGCCGAAGCAATTGATGAGTTGATGCCTAATTCCAAGGTGGTGGTGATCCCCGGCGCCGGCCACCTCCTCAATTTGGAAGCACCCGATGCAGTTAATGCCGCCATTCGGGCACACTGGACCGCAACCGAGGAGTGACGATGAATACTGGTAATACCGAATGGCGTTGGATCAAGCGCTTTGCCCAGCAGTTCCAACTCAATGGCATGAAGGCCGGCGATGAAGTGGTCATCCTCTCCGAGAGCTCAAGCCGCCCAGAACTCGTTGCTACCTCGATCCTCGCCGCGGAATACCTCGGAGCCAAACCCTTTGAAGTGATCATGCGTACTCCGGCCAATGGCGGCCCGGTGGCACTTCGCTCCACGGGCACATCCCTGGCGCTGAAGGGTCAGGCCGGTGCGGTTGCCGCGGTTTCCTCCGTTCCCCTCGTTATCGATCTCACAGTTGAAGGCCTGCTGCACTCCCGGGAGTTGCGCGACATCCTGGGTTCGGGAACGTCGGTATTCATGATCAGTAATGAGCATCCTGAGATTTTTGAACGCTTACCGCATGATGAAGTAATGGCTGCACGCGTAGCGAAGTCGCATGACTTCATGAAGCAATCCAAGGTGATGCGTGCAACGAGTGATCTCGGAACCAACATTGAGGTGGAACTCGCAGATGCCTTCACCGCCGGATCCACCGGGGTCATCGGCGGACCTGGTGAGATCGCCCACTGGCCTGGTGGATTGGTGTTGGCTTTCCCGGCGCGCCACCGAGTGAATGGCCAGATCGTGCTTGGACCCGGCGATATCAACATCACCTTCAAGCACTACGTCCAAGACCCCATCACACTCACCATTGAAGATGATTTCGTGGTTGCTATTGAAGGCAAGGGGTACCAGGCAGACATGCTGAAGTCGTATATGTCAGCCTTCGATAAAGACGCCTACGCGACCTCACATATTGGCTGGGGAATGAATCCAGCGGCCCGCTGGGATTACCTCGAGCTCTACGACCGTTCGCAATTCAACGGAACCGAGGCTCGCGCCTTCGAAGGCAACTTCATGTACAGCACCGGCGCAAATGAAAATGCCGAGCGATTCAGCGTGTGCCATTTCGACATTCCCATGCGCAACTGCAATGTTTTCTTAGATGATCACCAGGTTGTAGACAATGGACGCCTCGTAGGGGTGGCCGCAGGTGAGGAGAGCTAGCACGTGAGCGAGCAGATCGACATCATCTTCCCGGATCTGCTGGGCCTCGCCCACGGAAAGACCGTTCCGGCCAATCGCAGGGATCACCCCACCCATTACGCGATAACCGTGATGGTGCAAGGCCTCGATCTTGAGTTCCTTGAAACCGCGAATTACTCCACAAGTGCAGGCTTTCCCGACATGGAAGCGCAAATTGATGCGCCCACCATCCGTCCGTGGCGTGACCGTCAGGTGGCACTTGCCAATCTGCACTTTGCTGATGGCCGCGAGCTTCCCCTTGATTCACGTCGCGCTCTTCAGAACGTGATTGATCGCTGGAAGGCACGTGGCCTTACACCGGTCTCGGGTTATGAGATGGAGTTCTTCCTGCTCGCGAGTCGGTCACCGCTGACCAAACTTCCCGTTCCCGATCACCGTGTGTACGGCATTGGTGCCGGGGCAGATCCCTCCGGCACCCTCGAACGCATCGTGCGTGAATCCCACGCTTGCGAACTCAAGCCTGAAGGTGCTAACAGTGAATTCACTCCGAGCCAGGTGGAAGCATCCCTGCACTACCAAGACGCGATGAATGCAGCGGATTCCGCATTCCTTTTCCGCCTCCTCGCACGCGAGATTGCCCGAGAAAATGGTGTTGACGTCACGTTTATGGCGCGGCCATTCAATGACGCGGTGGGGAATGGCTTGCACGTCAACATGAGTGTGAATGACGCGAGTGGGATGAACGCACTCGTGGATGAATCCGATGCCAACGGCATCTCGAAGGTGGCCAAGCACTTCATTGCCGGTCTCATTGATCATCACGAAGC
>JBJOIE010000021.1:0-5637 GCA_046047295.1 Actinomycetota bacterium
TTCCCAACTCACCCGCGAGCAGATCACCGCCGCCTACTTCGGAATCTAGGAGAGCGCACCGTGCAATGGATTAACGCCCTCATTCAAGGCATACTCCTTGGCGGCCTGTATGCCCTCCTCGCCGCCGGACTGTCCCTGATGTTCGGCGTGATGCGAATCGTGAACCTGGCCCACGGCGCCCTCGCGGTGCTCGCGGCCTACCTAGGACTTGTTCTGGTCGATCTCACGGGGATGTCACCGTTCCTCACCCTGCTGATCGTGATTCCAGTGATGGCCGGGCTTGGTTACGCCCTCCAACGTGGACTTCTGAATCCATCACTCGTGCGCGGGGGTCTGGCGCCCATCCTGGTGACCTTCGGCTTGGCGGTCGTCCTCACCAACCTGATGCAGGAGATCTTCAGCGCGGACACTCAGTCGCTCCAAATCGGCCTGCTCGGAACCAACAGCATCCAAATCAATGATCAGATTTCCATCGGAGTGTTTCCACTCATCACCTTCGCTGTTGCGCTCGTAATCATCATCCTGCTTCAGCTCTTCTTGTACCGCACGCGCATGGGTCGGGCGATGCGCGCAACCAGCGATGACAAAGATGCTGCGCGATTGATGGGCATCAGCAATAAGCACGTCTATGGCGTGGCCACCGCTATCGCGTTGGCCACTGTCGGTCTGGCCGGAGTCTTCCTCGGTATGCGCACCCAATTCAGCCCTACCTACGGAGATGCAACCCTGATCTTCGCTTTCGAAGCAGTGATCATCGGCGGGCTCGGATCACTCTGGGGCACCCTGGCCGGTGGCATGGTGCTCGGCATCGCGCAAGCTGTCGGGGCCCAAGTCAATCCTGCTTACGGTGTGCTCTTTGGCCACCTGGTGTTCCTTCTTGTTCTTGCCATCCGACCTACCGGCCTGTTCCCGAAAGTGGTGGAGCGATGAGTACAACCGAGTCACCGGCGCAGCACTCCGTGGGCGATGTCCAGGTCAAACGCACCACCAAGTCGGCTTGGGGTGGGCTCGCCGTGCTCGTACCCCTGCTGGTGATCCTCGCCATGGCCCCCTACATGGTCAATCGTGGATTCCAACAGAACCTGGTGATCCTGTTCTCCCTGATCATCTTGGGCACGATGTGGAACCTGCTCGCTGGATACGCGGGGATGGTGTCCATCGGACAGCAGGCCTATATAGGCATTGGCGCATACGGTCTCGTCTATATCGCCGACACCCTGGGCATCGATCCATTCCTCGCCGTGCCCTTCGCTGTGGTGGTCGCGGGCATAATCTCGTTGCCGATCTCCTTCCTGGCGTTCCGGCTCTCCGGGGGATACTTCGCCATCGGCACCTGGGTTATCGCCGAGGTGATCAAACTCATCACCACACAGATCCCCGCACTTGGCGCTGGTGCCGGCATATCTCTCACGGCATTTGCAGATCTCTCCCCGGGGCGCCGTATCGCATACGTGTACTGGCTCTCCCTGGTAGCGGTGATCATCGCCGTTGCCGTGACCTACCTCCTCATGCGCTCTCGCCTCGGCCTCGGGTTCACCGCAATTCGTGATGACGAAACTGCGGCGGGTTCCCTCGGTGTACGGGTGACCAGAAGCAAGCGCATCGTGTTCGTTGTGGCAGCCATGGGCAGCGCGCTCGCCGGCTGCATGATCGCGGCCAACACCCTCTACATCACCCCCGATTCGATTTACTCGGTGAACTACTCAGCATTCATGATCTTTATCGTGGTCATCGGTGGCATCGGCACAATCGAGGGCCCGATCATCGGCGCCATCGTTTTCTTCACCTTGCAACAAGTGTTCTCGGATCTAGGTGTCTGGTACATGGTCATCCTCGGTGTGGTCGCGATCGTGATCACCCTGTTCGCTCCACGGGGATTGTGGGGGCTGCTCTCCGGCAATGGCCGCATTCGACTCTTCCCCGTGGGCTACACGTTGACTTCACCTCTACCTGACCTGGTCAAATCCGTGAGTTTCACCCACAAGAACTAGGGGACGTCATGCGCAGTGACACCACAACCATGTCCGAACAGGACCTCACGGATGAGGTCGCGGCTCGACTCGAAGCCACTCCGGATCCACGACTACGCGAGATCATGCAGAGCTTGGTAAAGCACCTGCATGCATTCGTTCGCGATGTCCGACTCACCGATGAGGAATGGGCCGCAGGTATTGCCTTCCTCACTAAGACGGGGCAAATGTGCGATGACGTGCGCCAGGAATACATCCTGCTCTCCGACACCCTCGGAGTGTCCTCGCTGGTGGACTTGATCAACCACTCACATGTGGGTGATGCCGACCACGCAACAGAGCCCACCATCCTCGGACCGTTCTATGTACCCGAATCACCCTGGCGGGAATTCGGCGAGAGCATGGTCGAGTTCGACGATGGCGGTGAAGCCACCATTCTGCGGGGACGTGTGCTTGATGAAGCTGGCGAACCGATCACCGGTGCCTTAATCGACGCCTGGCAGAACGCCGCTACCGGCTTCTATGCAGTGCAGCAGCCCGATGTTCAGCCCCCCACCAACCTGCGTGGACGCTACCTGACTAATGACCGGGGCGAATTCGAAATCCGCACCGTTCGCCCCGTGCCTTACCCCATTCCCGCCGATGGACCAGTGGGAAAATTGCTTCGCGATACCGGGCGCCATGAATGGCGCGCAGCACACATCCACGTCAAGGTCAGTGCAGATGGCTTCACTCCGCTCACCACACACCTTTTCGACAGACAATCGAAATACCTAGATTCCGATACGGTCTTCGGAGTGAAAGCCTCACTGATCGAGGACTTCATCCCGCAGAGCGATGGCACACTACTTTGCCAACGCGATTTCGTCCTCGTCCGGGAGTAACTGTGGATCGATCTCGGTTTCAGGAGTACATCGATAGATTCAACAATCAGGATGCAACCGCATTCGAGGACTTCCTTTCCCCTGCTATGCACATGACGAATGGCACCTTGGAGTTCACCGGCGTGGAGGGCATGAAGTCCCATTATGCGAAGATCTGGTCGACGTTCTCTGAAGTCCTAGCCGTGGGGCGCTATGTCACCGATGGCACACACATCGCTATCGAAATGGACACCCACTTTGAAGCCTTTCGCGATGACGCTAATTCAACCTTCGGACCGGTAACCGCAGGTGAATGCTTCGACTTCAGTGGCATCATCATGTATGACCTGGATGCGAATGGACGATTCGCGAAGATTCGAGTTGCCTATAACCGCTTCACGCGTACGTTGCCTGATGGCGCGATCCAGGAATTGGGAATTCCACACTAGTGGCTGCGTACCCACGCATCCACACGCTCGTTGAAGGCCTCAAGAGCCGAACAGATTTCATTCTCTCGCTGCGTAAAACGATGCGTCGGCATAGGAACACTCACGGCCAAGAGATCGTGATCAACGGTGCCGATGACCACTCCCAGCGCAGATACACCCTCGGAGTGCTCCTCGCGGTCGTAGGCGATACCCGCAGTTCGCACCGAAGTGAGCTCCTTCTCAAGCACCGCTGGATCCGTGATGGTGCTCGGCGTGAAGCGTTCGAGTGAGGCGGCGAGAACCCTGCGCACGTCAGGTTCGGGCATGGACGCCAGCAAAGCTTTCCCGTTAGCGCTTGCGTGCAAGGGGAATGAATCGCCCACCGCACTGACGGCTTGAAGCCGATTATCGGCCACCACCTGATCCACAAACACCGCGCGATCACGTTCGAGTACTGAGAGATCGACGGTTTCGCCGATCTCCTGCGAGAGGTCGGCGATGAGTGGATGGAGTTCCTGCCACGCCGAACGCCGCGCGGCGGCCGCCATGCGAATAAATTCGGGGCCGAGCCGATAGCGGCCCCGAGGGCCGGTGGCGGCGAGGAAACCCTCTGCTTCAAGGGCCAGGACAAGCCTGCTCACCGTGGATCTAGACAGGCCGATCTGCTCCCCGATTTCCGTTTGCGTTAGACCTGAGGGGTACGCCTGGAGTGCCCGGAAGATGTCAGCAGCCCGAGCGAGTACCTGGATACTCGACCGACGCTCGCCGTTTCGGTCTCCGTTGCTCCGCGAAGTCATCATCGCTGCGTTGACATCCCTTCCAGGTAGGCGGCCACCATAAGGGCCAGTTCATCGGGATCCCAATCATCATCCATGGTGCGCTCGAGCCCCATCCCGCGGCCTAGGGCAAATACTCCACGGGCTAGTTCACGCGGCACCACCACAGCATCGCGATCGAATCGCGCGAGGAAATCGCGCAGTATCGCCCCTGCGCGATCCAGATTCGCAGTATTGCGCTTCCGGACTTCATCACGGATCGTGGCCTCACGGCTCGCCACGATCCAAAACTCGATGAGCACTCGATCCCATGACGCGATGCTTGGCTCCAACCGGGCCTTCGCCACTTTCAATCCGTAGGAGTATGCGGCTTCTTCCCAGGTTACGGCCGTCACATCATCGTCATACTTCGCCATCTGTCCCACCAGAAATCGATCGACAGTGGCAAGGAACATGGCCTCTGGCGTGCCGAATGCTTCCTGCACTTCGAATTCAGATACACCTGCACACTCGGCAACCTCTTCGAAACTCGCACCGTGGTAGCCCCGACGATCGAGCACAACCTGCGCAGCATCAAGCAATGAATCGCTTGGCGCCATTAGTGCCCCGCTCCGGTCCACGCATTCTCCAGCGGCTCAAGCCTTCCACCGGAGCGGAATGTGTTGATTCGATTGCCCTTGGTGATAGGAAGGATCAGGTGAGAAGGATGATCCACATCATGATGCACGTGAACAACGGCTTCCTGCGCTCCAGCGATTAAGCCGACCGCATGATTACTCAGGATGTCAGGGTTGGGATCCCCCTCGTCTGTGGTGCGGATCTTCAGACGTAGGCGCGTTCCACTCTCGAACTCGATTCCATAAGGGCGGATATCGATGCTGAGCGGGTACACGACTCCAGGTTCAACGGGTAGATGGTGGGTCATCGAATGCACCGGCCACCATGGAGTGGAAGCTGCAGGGTCAACCTCGCGCAGGGAAGCCCGCAGCCAACCCCGCGTAAGTAGGCGTTCTACCCCGTCGGTGTACACCTTGTATATCGATGCGTAGATGAGTGCTTCCGTGCCGGTGGTCGAGGCCCAGAGGTTGAGCACCATCGGGCCACAGACTTCGACGTTGTCGCGGAACGCTGGCGTGGTGTAGGTGAGGGTTCCCCGATTGTCTGGGGAATCGTCCAAGCGATCCGGAGCCGAGTCCGGCCACGGTTCATGCTCGAAGAGGAGACCATCGGAGTGAAGATAGAAATCGGTAAAGCGTGTATCTGGCAGCGGCCACTCGTAGCCGGACTTCCACTCGTTCGAATCGTCAATGAAGACCCAGACGGGCGGATCCTGCGCCAGGCCTGTGTCCATGCCCTTGAGGTAATGATCGAACCATCGGAGGGACTCGTCTTGATACTGGGTAATCGGTCTATCCAAGTAGGCCGGCGGTCCCACCGTAACGCGGCGTTCACCCTTCCAGTTCACGTATGACCTGAACGCCGCGTTGAGGTGGAGTCCGTAGATACCCCAGCAGGCACCAAAGTAGCCGGGTACCTCGCACCCGAGGGTGTAATCCACATTGCGAGGGATGTAATGCGGCCCATAAGTGGGGTTCACGAT
>JBJOIE010000022.1:0-4789 GCA_046047295.1 Actinomycetota bacterium
CGGCACGGCTATCTGTTCGTGACTAGCGGCGCTCAGCAGCGAACTCGTGCTCTCGAGATGATGGTCAGTCTTCGTCATCATCGAGGCGCGCCAACCAGGTGGCAAACCGCTCGATAGGCACTTCAAATTCCGGATTGAGGTCTACGAAGGTGCGTAATTGTTCGGCGAGCCATGCTACGGAGATTTCATCTTCCCCGCGACGGTTCTCGAGTTCCTCAATCCCGCGATCGGTGAAATACATCTAGGCGAAGGCCTGATCAATGATCGCGTGCTGTTCTGCCTCGTGACGCTGATGGGTGCCAACTGCCGGAGAGGAAGATGACGGGCGAGAAATGCATGTCAGCGGCCTACCAATTGTTCCGGGAACGTTCATGGCCATGAATGACCAAGCGCCCTGATTTGCCGGTTCCTCTTGCACCCAGGTGATCTCCGCATCCGGGTAGGCATCGAGGGCCTCTTTGAGACGGAAGGGCAGTGGGTAAAGGCGTTCAAGGCGAAGGATCGCAACATCGGTGATGTTGTTTGCTGCGCGATGGGCGGCGAGGTCGTAATAGACCTTGCCCGAGCACAGCAGCACTCGGCGCGCGGAAGGGCCTGGGACGGTGGAGTCGGGCAGCAGCGGCTGGAAAACACCATTGGTGAAATCGTTGGTGGAGGACACGGCGGCCTTCGCACGGAGCAGTGATTTTGGTGTGAAGATGATGAGCGGCCGCGTGAGGCGCCCAAGTACCTGCCAGCGCAGCAGGTGGAAATAGCTCGCCGGGGTAGACGGCATAGCAACGGTCATGTTGTCTTGAGCGCACAACTGCAAGAAGCGTTCCACGCGGGCACTTGAGTGGTCTGGTCCCTGGCCCTCGAAACCATGGGGGAGGAGCAGTGTCACCGAGGAGCGCTGGCCCCACTTCTGTTCGCCGGAGGAGATGAACTCGTCGATGATGGTTTGGGCCCCATCAACAAAATCTCCGAACTGCGCCTCCCACATCACGAGCGCATCGGGGCGGGCTACGGAATATCCGTACTCAAAGCCGAGCGCTGCGAATTCGCTCAGCAGGGAGTCGTAGACATAGAGCTTTGCGCCATCTCGGTAGCACTGCTTGAGTGGCTTGTATTGCCAGCCGGTGGCCTTGTCCACGATCACCATGTGGCGGTGGCCGAACGTGCCGCGGCGGGAATCCTGGCCCGCTAGGCGAACCGAGCGTCCTTCCATTAACAGCGAGCCAACGGCGAGAGCCTCAGCCATGCCCCAGTCGATGGTGTTATCGGCCACCATGTCTGAGCGTCGCTGCAATTGCGGTGCCAAGCGTGGATGAACCGTGAAGTCTTCGGGCAAGGTGAGTTGCGAATGAATGACGGTTTCGATCTGATCCTGAGTGATCGCTGTGTCAACTTCAGTGGCCGGACCCTGGGGTACTAGGTCAAGCTGACCGGTCTCGATGATGTCTTTGGCACGAGCCGCAAACTCTTCAGCTTCTACGTCTTCACCTGCGGTGACTTCGTGGGTTTCCTGGAATACCTTCTCGAGTTGCTCTTGGAAGTGCTTGAGCGCATCCTCAGCCTCTTCCACCGTGATATCGCCTCGACCGATCAGGCTTTCGGTGTAGTGCTTACGCACGGATCGCTTGTTATCGATGATGGCATACATCAGCGGCTGGGTAAGTGAAGGATCATCCGCTTCGTTGTGGCCGCGCTTGCGGTAACACACAAGATCGATCACCACGTCTTTGTGGAAGGCCTGACGGAATTCGAATGCCAATTCGGCCACGCGAACCACGGCCTCAGGGTCTTCGCCATTCACGTGGAAGATGGGTGCCTGCACCATGCGGGCAACATCCGTGGGATAGACACTCGAGCGGCTGTACTTGGGTGACGTGGTGAAACCCACCTGGTTATTCACCACGATGTGTACGGTGCCGCCGGTGCGATATCCCTGCAGCTGCGAAAGATGCAGTGTTTCAGCCACCACGCCTTGGCCGGCGAATGCGGCATCACCGTGAATGAGTAGCGGCAGGATGTCGAAGGCGCGCTCGCGTGGGAGCAGATCCTGTTTGGCGCGCACGATCCCCTCGAGCACCGGATCCACGGCTTCGAGGTGAGACGGATTCGCCGCTATATAGACGGATGTGTACGCACCGTCATCGCTGAGGAAGGAGCCCGTGGTGCCGAGGTGATACTTCACATCCCCGGAACCCTGGACGGAATCATCGCCGTAATCACCTTCGAACTCACGGAAAATTTGGCCGTATGACTTGCCGGCGATATTGGCCAAAACGTTGAGCCGCCCGCGGTGCGGCATACCGATGGCAACTTCGAGGATGTTGTCGTGCGCGGCTGAAGACAGAATCGCGTCTAGAGCCGGGATGAGCGATTCAGAGCCTTCCAAGGAAAAGCGCTTCTGACCTACGTACTTGGTATGGAGGAATGATTCAAGCGCCTCTGCCTCATTGAGTTTGCGCAGGATGCGAAGCTGCTCTTCGCGTTCCGGTTTGGAATGCGGGCACTCCACCCGTTCTTGAATCCAACGCCGCTGCTCGGGATCCTGGATGTGCATGTACTCGATGCCTACGGTTCGGGTGTAGGCATCGCGCAGTACGCCGAGGATTCGGCGAAGCTTCATCAGCGGTTGATCACCAAAACCGCCGGTGGCAAATTCACGATCCAGATCCCACAGCGTGAGTCCATGGCGAAGTACGTCAAGGTCTGGATGAGATCGTTGTTGATACTCGAGTGGATCGGTGTCAGCCATCAAATGTCCGCGTACCCGATAGGCGTGAATGATCTCTTGAACGCGGACCGTCTTATCTAGATCGGTCTCGTGGCTGGCAGAAATATCGTGCGCCCAACGCACCGGCTCGTAGGGGATGCGCAGCGAACGGAATATGGAATCGTAGAAATCATCCTCACCCAAGAGGAGTTGATGGATTCGGCGGAGGAAGTCACCAGATTGGGCGCCTTGGATGATCCGGTGATCGTAGGTTGATGTGAGAGTCAGAATCTTGGACACTGCATTGCGCGCAAGGGTTTCCTCCGAGGCCCCTTGCCACTCGGCTGGATATTCCATTGCTCCCACGCCAACGATGCAACCCTGCGAGGGCATAAGCCGCGGTACTGAATGGTTGGTGCCAATGGTCCCTGGATTGGTCAGGCTGATCGTGGTCCCGGCAAAATCATCAACGCTGAGTTTGTTGCTCCGCGCACGCCGGATCACGTCTTCATAGGTGGCCCAAAAGGTGGCAAAGTCCATGGCCTGGGCACCCTTGATATTGGGCACGAGGAGTTGGCGACTTCCATCGGGCTTGGCCAGATCGATGGCCACCCCAAGGTTCACGTCAGCGTGCTCCAGCATCGCCGGCTTGCCGTCAACTTCGGTGAAGGCGGCATTGATCTCCGGCATGGACTTCAGCGCTTGGATGACCGCGAAGCCGATGATGTGGGTGAAGGAAACCTTGCCACCGCGTCCGCGTGCGAGGTGGTTGTTGATCACCACTCTGTTATCCATGAGCAGTTTGGCGGGGAGTGCACGAACACTGGTGGCCGTGGGGATGCTCAAGCTGGCGTCCATATTGGCCACCACGCGTGCTGCTGGTCCCTTGAGCACCATCGCTTCTGATGGGGATGACGTTGGTGCGGGAGTGGGGGCGCTGGCAGGTGCGGGGGCAGCGACCTCGGGTTCGGCGGGCCTACTTACCGCGATCGCTGCGGCCTGGCCGAGTTCTGTGGGTTGGTAGTCCTCGAAAAACTCCCACCACGCGGGATCAACGGACGCCTTATCGGCTAGGTACTGCTCGTAGATCTCGTCAACGAGCCATTCATTTGCGCCGAACCGAGATGGCGAAGCTTCGTGGGATGGTGTTGGGTGCTCGGCGGGCACGCGCAGTCCTCTCGGTATTTCGACGTGCGTGCGTTAGTGGCCAGTTCGCGGTCACAGAAGCACGCGTAGTGTGAAGGCTACCCGCAGCAGGTTGGCGCCGCGAAGGTTGGTAAGTGATTCCCGACACCAAATGGTGTGAGTGCGAACTAGGCGATCATCCCGGGGCGATTGCCCTTGCCCACAACCCGGCCACCGGCACGTTCCCAGCCACGCATGCCGCCGCGCAGGTTGTGCGCTTCGATGCCAAGTGAGTGAAGTACGCGGGCCGCGCCCTTGGATCGACTGCCAGAAGCACACACCACAACTACTGCACGCCCCTTGGGCACGCGCCGCGATGCTTGGGCGGCGAGTTGCCCACTGGGAATATGCACCGCACCAGGGGCGTGCCCGGCGTTCCATTCCCGGTTCTCCCGAACATCAAGTAGTACGGCTCCGGCCGCGAGGAGTTCCTGGGCCTCGGCGAAATCAACATTTCCTGGGCCCTTGGAGCCTCGCCCGAAGAAATCGAAAAAACCCATGGGGCCAGGATAAGAGGTACCCGGTGCCTCGAATTTGAGTGTGGGGTGCAATGGCGCGTACTCTCCTATGGTGTTTTCTTCCCTGAGGCGCCGACGAGCCGTGCTCATTGCAGGCGTCTCCCTCGCCCTCGGTCTTGGTCCCATCGCACTACCAGCTCAGGCTGATGATGTTGCTCCGGTGAGTCCTTCGCCGGCCACATCCATGGAGTTGGCGGCCCCGGCAATCGCCGCAGTAGTGCCTGGCGATGGGCAACTCAGCGTGAGCTACGCCGTGGATCCGCAGGCAACCGGCTATCAGCTTCGCGTTGACAACGGGCCCTGGCAGGAGTGCACCGAGCCCGCAGGCACCTGCCAAGCAACGGGTCTGACTAATGGCCGCCACTATCGGCTCTGGCTGCGCGCC
>JBJOIE010000023.1:0-4189 GCA_046047295.1 Actinomycetota bacterium
GCGTCTTCCTTGCGCTTGATCGGGCGACCGAGCGCTGTTGGGGTCTCGATTGTTTCGGTCACTTGGCACCTCCCATGAGTTCTGCTGCCTTCTCCACTGACTTGACAATGTTGTGGTAGCCGGTACAGCGGCAGAGATTTCCTTCGAGTCCCTCCCGGATTTCCTCTTCCGTTGGGTTGGGGTTCTCGCCCAAGAGATCCACCGTGGACATCACCATGCCCGGGGTGCAGTACCCACACTGCAGGCCGTGACATTCCTTGAACGCAGTCTGGACCGGATGCCACTCGTTGCCATCGGAGAGACCTTGAATGGTGGTGACCTCGGCGCCATCGGCCTGAACGGCCAACACGCTGCAGGATTTCACGCTTCGCCCATTGAGGAGCACGGTGCAGGCGCCGCAGTTGGAGGTATCGCACCCCACAACGGTGCCCACCTTGCCGATGTCGTTTCTGAGGAAATGCACGAGCAGCGTGCGCGGCTCCACTTCCTTTTGGTATTTGGTGCCGTCCACGGTGACGGTGATGTGCTGCATGGACTTCCTTCCCGCTGTGTCCTGACGAACTTTGGATTCGGACAAATCCGTATTCGTACGCTAGGTGAGACTCACGTCACATGGGGGAGGTTTCGCAGAATTCACTTATATATGGGAACGACACCACAGGGCTAGGGTTACCGCGTGGGTGCTGACGCGGAGCCGGCTCAGGGCGCGCTCTTCGATGCGCCGGTGGGGACGGCGTCCCCGGTCAAGGTCCCCTATGTGTTGTCTCTGGTCTCTATGGGCCTGTTCTTCCTCCCATTGGGGGTCTTCGCCGTGCTTGCGGCGGTTCTCGCCGGGCGTGCACGCAACCGCGGGGAGTCCGATAAGGCGCGAAGGTGGGCACGTACCGCCAAGGTGATCGCGATCGCCACCATCGTTGTGGGCATCCTGGTAGACGTCGCAATTATCACGGCCCTACTACTCCTGGGCGCGGGCTAGTCATGGTCGAACCCCTCTACCGCAGCATTGTTACCGCGTTCAAGAGCGTCTTCACCGGGCTTGGATTCCGGATGGACGTTACGGGTGCCGAACACATCCCGCTCACTGGCGGTGCGGTCATCGCGATCAACCACACGAGTTACCTGGATTTCGCTCTCGGCGGGGTTCCTGCCGATATGCGTGGACGCCGATACGTGCGCTTCATGGCTAAGGACGCGATCTTTCGCCATCCGGTTGCTGGACCGCTGATGCGGGGCATGCACCACATCCCGGTGGATCGTGATGCCGGCTCTGCTGCCTTTCGGGCGGCCGTCGACGCTGCAAAATCTGGTGAACTCGTAGGCGTTTTCCCCGAGGCAACCATGAGTAGGGCGCTTGACATTAAGGAAATCAAGAACGGTGCCGTGCGCATCGCTCGGGCGGCACAGGTTCCGCTCATTCCGATGATCATTTTTGGTGGGCATCGAGTCTTGGCGTATGACGTCAAGGATTTCTCGCGCGGTAAACCGATTTGCATCACGGTGGGTGAACCAATCCCCATCATCCCGGGCAGTAATCCCGATGCAATTACCGAAGAACTCAGTGATCGCTTGCGTTCACTGCTTGATGCCACAGTGGCCCGCTATCCCGATAAGCCCGCTGGTGCTGATTGGATTCCGGCACGCCTCGGTGGGGGTGCACCAACCCTGGAAGAAGCCCTTCGCATTGATGAAGAAAAGCGCAAGCAGCGGGCAGCCCGCACAAAGGATGGGGAGTGACCATGGATGAAAAAACCAAGCAGGAACTTGATGATGGTGCCAAGGCAGCAGGCCGCGGTTTAGCCGACATCGCCGATGTTGCTGGTCACATCATCGCTGGTGGAGTGAAGGGTGCCGCTGATGGCGTGGAAGCGGTAAGCCACGCCAATAAGGAAGAGCAGGAGCACGAGTAGGCTCAGGTAGTGCCTTCTGGACCCGTGCTCGTTATTGATTGTGGTGCGCAATACGCCCAACTAATCGCCCGCCGTGTGCGCGAGGCGCACGTATATTCCGAGATTGTTCCGCACAACATCTCTGCGGCAGAGATCGCCGCCAAGGCGCCGAGTGCGGTGATTCTTAGCGGTGGCCCGTCAAGCGTGTACGCGGAAAACGCACCCAGCATCGACCCGGGCCTGTGGAATCTCGGCCTACCGGTTTTTGGTATTTGTTACGGCTTTCAGGCGATGGCCCAGGGACTTGGTGGCACGGTTGAGCGCACTGGGCTGAGTGAATTCGGACGTACCCCACTTGCCGTTCGTGAGCCCGGCACGCTCCTCGCGGGACTTCCGGGAAGTTACTCCGTGTGGATGTCCCACGGTGATTCGGTTGCGCAAGCACCCCACGGCTGCACGGTGCTCGCCAGCACAGATGGAGCACCGATAGCCGCATTCGAAGACGTTGAACGCCGCTTTGCCGGAGTGCAATTTCACCCGGAAGTACTCCACAGTGAGCACGGCCAAGCGGTTCTTGAGCACTTTCTTTTTGACATCGCCGGATGTGAACCCAGCTGGACGATGAGCAACGTCATCGAAGATCAAGTAGCCGCTATCACATCCCAGGTGGGCAGCGGCCTCGTTATTTGCGGGTTATCGGGTGGTGTTGATTCTGCCGTAGCGGCCGCGTTGGTGCAGCGTGCTGTTGGTGATCAACTCACCTGCGTTTTTGTTGACCACGGATTGCTGCGTAAAGGTGAAGCCGAACAGGTGGAGCGCGATTTCGTAGCTGCAACGGGGGTAAAACTCGTTGTAGTGGATGCAAAGACACGCTTTCTCACCGCCCTCGCGGGGGTTAGTGATCCCGAAACCAAGCGCAAAATCATTGGTCGGGAATTCATTCGAGTCTTCGAAGAGGCAGCACGCGGAGTACTAGAAGAAGCGGGCGCGCATGGTCAATCCGTTGACTTCCTCGTGCAGGGCACCCTCTATCCCGACGTGGTGGAGTCAGGTGGTGGCTCTGGCACTGCGAATATCAAGAGTCACCACAACGTTGGTGGTTTGCCCGATGACTTGAAGTTCACTCTTGTGGAGCCATTGCGCACCCTGTTCAAAGACGAGGTGCGCCAGGTGGGCCTTGACCTCGGGCTACCGCCGGAGATCGTGTGGCGGCATCCCTTCCCCGGCCCTGGTCTTGCTATCCGCATCATTGGCGCGGTTGATGAAGAAGGGCTTGCGATCCTGCGCGAGGCGGATGCCATTGCTCGTGAGGAGTTGACGAGCGCCGGACTCGACAAGGACGTGTGGCAATTCCCGGTGGTGTTGTTGGCGGATGTGCGAAGTGTGGGTGTGCAAGGTGATGGCCGCACCTACGGTCATCCGGTTGTGCTCCGGCCGGTTTCCAGCGAGGATGCGATGACGGCGGATTGGTCGCGCTTGCCCTATGACCTCATCGCGCGGATTTCCACTCGCATCACCAATGAGGTGCGCGAGGTCAATCGCGTGGTGCTGGACGTGACGAGCAAACCTCCGGGGACTATCGAGTGGGAGTAGTTCCCGCTCGGAAGTAGATTCGAGTGGGAGTAGTTCCCGCTCGGGAATAGATTCGAGTGGGAGTAGTTCCCATTCGGGAATAGATTCGAGTGGGAGTAGTTCCCACTCGGGAGTGAATTCGAGTGGGAGTAGGGATATCCGGTGTACGACATCGCATTGAGTGTGGCGGCGTGTGCGCGTTCGGGTACTCGCGCCGATGTGGCCTGGATGGTTTCCCCGATCGTCTCTGAGGAAGCCGTGATGTTCACCCCAGGTGGTGGTCGCTTAGGCACGCTGTTGAACGGGGCCTTTGATGGGCTGCTCGCAGATGTTGCAGCGCGCCAGTTGAGTACCGGCCGATTTATTGAACACCAGGTCACCGAACTTGAGAGCGCAATCTGCGGGCTGCCTGAGGGCAGTGAGGTTTCATTTCTGGTAGTTCCTGCTGCGCAGTTCCCGGCGCACGCCTGGCAATTGTTACTTGATCGAGAGGCTGTTGGGATTAGCGCGGACATTGACAGTGGCGAGGTCACCGAGATCCGTGTTGATTCCATGGAAACCGCAACGGGTGTGGTGGAAGAGATGCTGATCGCTGGTCGGCCCGTGGCTCAGCGGGAAGACGACGGCGTTCTTGTTGTACTGGCCCCGGTGACCCGCCTGCTCGTTGCAGGGGCCGGACCTATCGCCCAGGCGATCGCCCGCCAAGGTGAGCTGCTGGGCTGGAAGTGTGC